>CAZSIK010000247.1:0-1868 GCA_964606515.1 uncultured Prolixibacteraceae bacterium | reverse complement strand
GACATCGACTGTGCGGCATTGCCCACTTGCTTTAATTTTTGCAACACATAGGCAGCCGAATGGTAGCTGTCGTGAACGGGATCGGCTGGGGTGTACGATGCGCTCCATTCGGTGTAGTGCAACTCGAGGTTTGGTTTTGGCGAACCGGCAATTTCTTTGCGCGATTGCAACACGTCGCCACTCACGGCAAATTCCTGAGGAGCCAACACGGTTCCCGAATTTCCATATTCGTCGAGGTAGCCTTGGTTGACGCCGTACGAGTGAGTGCTTACAAAATCGATGGGCACGTTGTTCTTTATGCAGAAAGCGATCATTTCTTCTTCCCATGCAGCGCCAGCGGTACCCGGCCCACCAATCCGGTATGCAGGGTTAACGCTTTTTACCGCTTTTGCGCTGTAGTCGTAGAGTTTAAAATAATCGGCCTGAGTTCCCGACCAAAACCCGGGCGAAAGATTGGGTTCGTTCCACACTTCAAAATACCAGGTTTTCACTTCTTCTTCGCCATAGCGATCGGTCCAGTGTTGCACCATGTTTTTTACCAAAGCAGCCCATTTGTCGTGATCCTTGGGTGGGGTCACATTGCCCCTCCACCAAAATATGGTTTCTTTTCCACTGGCCAGTGAGTTGGGCATAAAACCCAGCTCCACAAAAGGTTTCATATCGATACTTACGATATAATCGAACAGAGCATCGACGTACATGTAGTTGTATTCGGGCTTGCCGTTCCGATCTTCTTTGTATATCCCCATATCGTCGGTGAAGAGGCCATGAAAACGGATGTAGCGGAACCCGCACTCTTTTTTAACGTAGGCCAACTGTTGTTGCCAGTCGGCACGAAGGCCTTCGTTGGCACGGCCAGCACCGACACATTCGTTGAACATCTTGTTCAAAGGGCCTTTTTCAGCTTGAATATCAATAGTGATGACTCGCTCCTGATTGACCTCATTTTTACTTGCTCCAAGTTGAGAGTAAGCAAAGTATGGCACAAACCATAAAAGAATTAAAAATGCAATCCTGTTCATTTTATAATAATTTATTGTTACAATTTTCACTAAGCAATAAGCACTACAGCAAAACTAACCGCGATGCAAAATGCATAGGGGCTTCAATGTATTCAATTGGGGTTGCCCATGTTTTTTTTCTCAGTATTCATACCCCTAAGATAATCTGAGGGCGAAACCCCAAATTCATTTTTGAAGTTGATCGTGAACCGCTTGGGCGAATTGAATCCAACAGAATAGGCTATTTCGGCTATTTGCAACTGACTTTTATCCAGTAATTGCCGGCCTCTTTTGAGGCGTATGGTACGGATGAATTCTGCCGGACCTTTTCCTGTTATGTTCATCAACTTTTTGTACAAGTGGCTCCGGCTAAGACCAACTGCTGCTCCAAGCTCCTCAACCGAAAAGTCGGGATCACTGATGTGCTCTTCAACAACCTGAATGGCTTTGGCAATGAGTTGTTCGTCGAGCGGGGTAATGGTAATTTCGCCTGGTGAAACATCCAGCTTTTGGCTGAAAGAACGATGGCATTTTTCAGTCCACTCAATGAACTTATAAATCCTTAATTTAAGTACATTAAGGTTGAAGGGCTTGGTAAGGTAATCGTCGGCACCTAGCTCGAGACCTTGTATCCGATACTCTTCGGCAGCCCTTGCAGTTAATAAGATCACAGGAATGTGCGACCATTGAATGTTGGTTTTGATGCGTTCGCATAATTCTGTCCCACTCAGCATAGGCATCATCACATCGCTTACCACGATTGAAACATCATTCTCTTGCATCATTTCCAAGGCTTGTTGTCCGTTATGGGCGAGCAAAACCGTAAATTCATCGGCCAGGCTGTCGGCCATCACCACTACCGTATCG
>CAZSIK010000246.1:568-6474 GCA_964606515.1 uncultured Prolixibacteraceae bacterium | reverse complement strand
TGTTCGAGTCGAACTTATGCCAGCGGCGCGAATTGTTCATGTGGGCGGTAATGGCGGTAACATCTTTGATTATACCTGCCTCTTTCCATGCTTTGAACTGAAAATAGTTGGCTTCGGAGTGCCCCTGGTTTCCCATTTGGGTAACCACTCCATATTTACCAGCGGCGCGCATCATCAGCTCAACTTCGTTAAAAGTATGGGCCATTGGTTTTTCTACATAAACATGTTTTCCCAACGACATGGCCAGCATGGTGGCCGGGAAATGGCTGAAATCGGGGGTGCCAATGCTCACCGCATCGATTTGCCCGGCCATTTTATCGAACATTTTTCTGAAATTCTGAAAACGGGGCGCTTTGGGGAAGAGTTTCATGATGGCGAGGGTATGTTCGGCCCCCATATCGGTATCGCATAAAGCCACGATGTTGCAGAGCCCGGTCTGGTGAAGCGCTTTGATGATTTCGGCCCCCCGGTTGCCAATACCAATGCAAGCCAGGTTTACCTTTTCGTTGGTCCCTATTTTTCGTGGCAGGGGGTTGCTGGCCGAAAGCCGGGCAACCGACCAGCCAGATAGTGCTGCTGTGGCACTTATGGCTGTAATGTGTTTCAAAAATTCACGACGGGATGAGGTCATTTTATTGTTCATTGGTTCCTTGGTTCAATTATTTATAGCTCTTAATATTAATTCGTTTTGATTATTTTCGATTCAAAAGAACTCAAAAATAGAAAAATTGAGAACCCTATGCAAAAAAATAACTGAGTTAAACCCTTGCTGCTTCGTTTTGGTTGCTTATGTTGTTGCAGAATTTGATTTGCCCATAATATTTCATAAGGTTCATAAGACCTTAAGGAAGTTTACAGTTAAACAATTCCCTTTTGTCATTTATTATCAAATAATTGATTTCACTATAAAAATTATTTTAATCTTCCATACAAGCAGAAATCTAAAATTTTGGAAAGAGAGAATAGAAGATTAACTACCACCCTTGTAGAAAGGAGGTAACCAACCCGAGAAGGGTCAGCAAAATAGCTCCTGAAAAATGTTGGTTTGGTTTTCTCATGATGTTCGTTATGAAAATATTAACAGGTTTTCTTCTGATCGGGCTTCAGCGCAGGTAATCGCTCACAATCCTGCTGATGCCTTGTTTCACTTTTTCCCAGGTTTGCCCCTTGAAACTTACGGGGGTATCACTGTCATCGGCATCGACGAAATAACAAATCGCATGAGGAATACTGATGGCCAGCATTTGGTTGGGATACTTTTGTTTGTGCCAGTCTATAATCTGTTGAAGCGGATAATGCTTTAGTAATTCGTATAGGTCATAGAAATCCTTTTTCTTCCCTCTCCCAAGTATGGCCTGGATTTTCATTGCCGCGATATCGGCATTATTGTAAAACCTTATTTGATTAATGGTTTCGATGGGCGCAATTGGAAAATGGGGAAAATAAACAATATCAACCTTAACATTATCGATGAAACAAAAAATCCCAAAATGGGTATGTTGGGGTTTATATTCAAACCGTTCTTTGAATTTTGAAGACAATGAATCAAGAATAAGCTGATGATCAAACTTACTATGGTAGAAAAGATCGATGTCAACTGAACTTCGATGGCCATACCGAAGCGCCAGAGCAGTTCCTCCAACAAGGGAGAAATCGTCAAGGCTTTGTAAAGCCATGAGTTCTTTTAGTAAGGAAAGAGTTCCGGGTTCAATTGCCTTAGTTTGTAACATCTGAATTCATTCAATGGTTTTTCGAAGATTGCACTCACAAAGTAGGTTGTATTTAGGGGAAGAAATTTTGCTGTCAACAATGCTTCAATCACTTTTTCGTCGCCATAATAACGCCTGCACTGGCGGATGTCGTCTACGTCGCCGCGTTCAAATACCCTCTCGATTACGAAACTGGCCTTGCCATCGTAATCGATCTTGTCGAAATCGACATCCCAGAAGATGCGCCGGTTGAATATGGGTTTGCTCTTTTCGGTCATAGGGCGAAGATAGCAAAAAGAGACAGCTTTATAATGCTAGTATTGTGTGTTTATATTTATTAAGTGCCTAATTCAATTAATCAAATAGAACACATGAAAAATGGGGTAGTCAGAATCAGAAGCATAACTGACACTACCATGATAGCAGATTGAACAGATAATTATTTGTTTTTTTTATTTAACTCCTTAATGCCAAGCACTATTGTCGAAAAGATCAATAACAACATAACCCAACCAACGGGTACGGGGTTGCCTTCAGGGCTAACAGGAGGCAGAGGTTGTGCCATGATTTGCAATTGCATCAGTCCAAATCCGATTAATAGTATGGTCTGTTTTAAAGTCTTCATGATGATTCATTTTTAGAATTTAACAATTGCCTTCTCGTTATAAACAACTTCATTTTCCGATTTTACTTTTACAATATAGAGCCCGGGCTTCGGTATCGGAATGGAGAGTTCGCGGGATTTCACCCGATTGTGATAGATGGTTTGTCCCAGAACATTGGATACGATAACCTCTGCCAGAATATTTTCAACTCGGTTTATCTTCAGGATGTTTTCATCCACTACAACAAAAATTTTGGCTGCAGTGGAAGAATATGCAGATACCCCCAGAGGATGGGCAAAACTCAGTATAAACGTTTTTTCTTCCTTCTTAAGGACATTAAAAACATACTCTTCGGTCTGTAAATCGGCCAGCACGTTGCCCTGTTCATCAAGGAGCAGAACTGGAAGGCCAGAGTGGAAGTTGTTGGTCTCTTTCAAGTCCAAGCGATGCACACCTGTTGTTTTTAGAAGAACTTTAAGCGGGATCGTTACTTCCTTGGTTATTTCAGGTATCGAGTTAATTGAATATTCAATCTTCTTGTTAACACTGTAAAGCTGAGGGGTTAACGAGTTGGTTTTTAGTTTGTAAGCATCGAATTTGCCATCGAAGTCTGTAGTGGCTAATGGGTGGATCCGGATGACTGATTCGTCGGTGGCACCGTTGGCATCGCTCAGTGCCAGGCGGAGGATGCTTTGTGTCGCGGCACTTTTGAAGGTAGACGCTTCAACAGTTTTGGCCGCATCGGTAAAGGTTACCGAACCGTTTGCCGCGTTGGCCCGTACAAAAAAACCCTGCATAGGGGCAATCAGGTTAGTCTGGAAATTTAATTGGATGCCATCATTGTAGGTTCCATAGCGTCCGTATTTGTTTTCTCCTTCGGTTGCCTGATTCCATACATAAATGGCATCGTTCACATTCATGATGTTGTCGTTAATCATCTCCCAATCGATGGTGCATGGGTAGGGGTTACCGATAAAATTCCATCCGGCTTGCCCAGCGTGTGGATTGGTATAGTTAGTAGTGAATGTGATGGTTCCGGTGTTTAAATTTCCTGCAAAGGCGATGGTTTTATTCTCCTCGGTCCAAATACCGTAACCTGTTGCTTGTTGTATCGAATTGTTGATAACCAAATAGTTCCAACTCTCTGTTTCAATTTTGCTTTCGTCGTGTTGAATTACGAACAGGTCGTTAAAAAAAGTCTCAACAGCAGGAGTACCTTCGATTGGTAATGAGAAATAATGCCATTGGCTTGAGGTGCTTGTACGAACGTCGCCTTCGATAAATTGCTTAATTGTAGCTGGAATATCATTAGTGTTGTTTACCAATTTTCCAGTACCAGTTTCATCCGATTCGATTACCAAACCGGTAGTTCCAGAGTTATTCATGATTATTTGGCTCACAATCAGCGTTTGGTTGGGGGCTATGGTTAATACCTTTCCTGTATTTATTACCATGCTTTTAATGTGATTGTTGCCATCCATAGTACCATTGGCATCTATCGTTACATCGGTGGTTGTCCCAGGCAAGCTCGAGCTCCAATTACTCGGGTTGCTCCAATTCCCAGCAGTTCTGAATGTTGAAGAAGTTGGATAAGGTGTAGTAACCGTTTCAACTCCCGACCAAGCACCTTGTCCGGCTACCGAATTTTTATCGGCACGAACACGGTAGTAGTATGTTGTGTTGGAAAGAAGTCCTGTTACCGAAGCGGAAACGTTGGGCGATGCTACTGTATAGGAATTGTAGCCAGGAACATGATTCGTAAATGCGGCATCGGTAGCTACCTCCAGTTTATAATTGTCAACTGTGCCCACTTCCGGGGCTATCCAGTTAGCTCTGAAACTAATCGAATAGGCATCGGTAGCAGGAGCAATAGTAGGCACAACAAGGGCATAACTTTCGACCCAGTTCGAAATTGATCCGTTCAAGGCAAAGTAGTTGATTGTGCCGTTGTTTCCGTTTCCTGTAAGATCGGGAAGCATGGTGCTCCCGGTGGTGTTGTCTCCACCAGCTGTTCCTTCATTAAAATTGTAGGAGCAAAGCAGTCCTGAAGATGAAGCGATGGCCGATTTCCAAGAGTTTTGAATCTCGGCTTGGCTACGTTGGGTGTTCCAAACCCTTATTTCATCGATCGAACCGTTAAAGTGATACATGTTGTCACTTCGACGACCTAAGTAAAAAAGTGTAGCATTGTCACCAGTTGCATCTCCGATATTTCCAGTCCCACTTTTTGTCAGGCTTACTTCTTCTCCATTTATGTACATTTTTGCTGTTATAGTTGAAGGCTCATACACTGCAGCCACATGTGTCCATATTTCGGTAGGCAATACATTATAGGCATCGAGATACACGCGGGTGGTGGGGATAAAGCGGACCCCATTTGCACCAGCACCTCCACCAGTGTGTAGTTCCATCTGTTCCATGCCTTTTCCACAGATGAATTGCACATCGGAAGTGCTGGAGGGGGTCCACTTCACCCAGGCTTCGATGGTAAAGGCGGTAAGTGAATTGTCAATGTCGGTGGCCACTACATAGTCGTCGGTGCCGTCGAAATGGAGGGCATGGCCCGGAGCCGTTAAAACTGGCGAAGTGGTAAACGTTTTATCTTCGCCATAAGTTGTTCCAATGGTATTGGTGGCAAACGCCCGAACGTGGTAGGTGGCCCCTGCGGTTAAGTTTGTCATCTGGGCTGAAAAAGCTCCGGTAACAGAAGTTGCCCCTTTATCAATACGGTTATCCAAAATCGTTGGATTTTCGCTGGTGCCCCAACAAATTCCATAAGCGCTTGGGTTGGGAGCTCCAAGATCGGTAATGTTCCCATTGCCGATGGCATTGGTAGTGCCAATATTCGAAACATCCTGGGTGGTGATGGTAGGGGCTGCAAGGCCTGTTCCCTGAATGCTGAAATTATAAGGGTTTTCATCTGTGTCATCATTTGCAATACTGATTGTGGCAACTTTCAATCCGATACTGTTTGGATTGAAAGTAACCTGAAAAGTTGCTGAACTGTTCCCTGAAATTGTTCCAGGAGGAGGTGATGTCAACGAGAATTCAGTGGTAGCACCCGAAATGACTACGTATGGTGATGGAGCGGTTAGGGTTAGGATTCCGGGAGCCAGATTCTCGATTGTAAAGGTGTTTACAACACTTCCCAATGCAATATTGGCATTTCCGAAATCGGTATGATTGGTGAGATTAGGGAACGTATCCCCATTTCCAATTGAAACACTGCCCCCTATAATGTTGATTTCCCTTGACAGGGTAATTGTAAGGGGGTTATTTGTTAAGGGGGAATTGGTAATTACAGTCGAACTGGCACCTCCGCTATAGGTTAGATTTGCTTTTGATCCGATGGATAAAGTAAGGGTGCCGGAGGAGGTACTGATTAAATCGGCGGTAATAAAATAGGTGGTGACTGAAGTAGAAATTGCAGAACTGAAACCGGAAAATGTAACGGTTGTCCCATCATACTGACTATTTAACTGTAAGTCGCTTCCGGCATTAAAGGTCATATCCGTTGAACTCCATAGTTTTAAGTTGCTGATTCCCGTCCGGGTTCCTGTCAAACTTATTGTAACAGTTGTTAAGGTCGCCC
>CAZSIK010000246.1:0-558 GCA_964606515.1 uncultured Prolixibacteraceae bacterium | reverse complement strand
ATCTAGTTGAAAACGACCGATTGGATTGTTTATGGTACCTGCTGTAGGATTGCCGGGACTATAGGAAGCGCCACTGGTAAAATCAACCTGAGGATAATCAATAACCGAAGGAGTTCCTGTTCCTGTTCCATTGCCTGAACCGGATGCCCACCCCGAGGAGGGACATGTAGCAGCATCAGCATGATAAAAATAATAATCACCTGTTCCATGATCCTCCCTCAGTTGATTATCGATGTACCAATTATGTGCTGTTGGATTATAGGTTCCCAACCGGCTATAATAAACCCAGTAATTCAATGTCTCATGTTTCCAGGCAGGTTTCTCGTAATAGGTTCCAATCCAAACATAAACTCCATTTGCTGCAGTATAATTAGTAATACCTGAAACATATTTATTGGGTGAGCTTGTAGTTGGAGTAGTAAAACTCTTAACTCCGCCATAAGTAGTTCCGTAGGAATTTTGGCCATAAGCTTGATAGTAGTAAGTACCTCCTGGTACTAGTGATGAAATAACATCGGTATATGTTCCGGTGCCAGTTCCTCCAGTAACCTGAAAAAC
>CAZSIK010000245.1:889-6486 GCA_964606515.1 uncultured Prolixibacteraceae bacterium | reverse complement strand
CAGGAATGAACAGATTGCCCGTTTAGGCAATATTCACATTATTTATCCTGCATTGGATAAAAAATCGTATCAAAAAATTATCGAAAACGAGCTTAAAAAATATGCTCAGAACCTGACAAAAACATTTAGGATTGAAGTTGTTTTCGATAGCACAGTTCATGAAATCATATACAGTGAAGGTGTTTATCCGACTCAGGGAGTTCGTCCGATTTTCACTTCGATTCACCAAATGCTGAAAAGCAAAATCAGTTTCTTTTATTCAGTATTATTTCTGAAAACATTGGATATCGATAGCATGCATTTTTCAATCCACAACAAAAAACTGGCATGTACTTATAGCAAAAAACACCAAAAAGTTTATTTCATTGAAACAGAAATCACTACAACACTCGAAAATGTTCGTCGGACCAGGAAGGACGATTTGCAGGCCATCACGGCAGTTCATGAAAGTGGTCATGCTGTTTTGTCGATGGTGTTGCTGAAAACAGTTCCCGATGTGGTTTATTCAGTCACGACCGATGCCGACAGTCAGGGATTCGTGTATTCAAGTTTCGCCTGGAAATACATTTCCCGGAAAGAATTAATTCCCAGAGTTGCCATGATGTTGGGTGGGTTTGTTGCCGAAGAATTGATTTTTGGAAAGGAAAACGTGACCTCCGGGGCATCGAGTGATATAGAAAAAGCAACAGAATTTTTATCGGCTATGTATAAGAATAATGGTATGGGGAAATCTCCGCTTAAATATGGCCTTCCAGTTAAAGAGGAAAACGATGCCTATCACCGGTTTGAAGGCGTTGAGGAAGAAATTAAAAATGCGATTGAGGAAGCTAAGTTGTTGGCGGAAAAAACATTGAAAAGTGAACTAAAACTATTGCTTGCATTATCTGATTTTTTAAGTGATCACCGAATGCTCCGGAAAAACGACATCAAACTATTGGTGACAAAAGCAGTATCAAGCAATATCGATTTCATTGAAGAAGGAGATTATCTGTTTTTCAGGGAACAGTTAAAAAAACAAGTTGAAAAATTTCAAATCCCGGAACCCTCAGATTTTCATTTTGGGAATGTTATTTCGCTTAATATGAGAAACAACGATTAGCCAACCCGCTTAGCCAACCACAATTCATGTGAGAATTTTGGATAAAAGTTGTATGATGGAAAAAAATAAAAAACGACGACGTGTCTTGACGTACCCTCGCCCTACCTTTGTTCAAAAAACAGATAAAATGGAACAGAATTTAAAACTCAGGTCACTTGAAAATAAACCCATGCCTGTTATTGGTGAATCGGAAAATTTTAAAGATGATATCGAACTTCTTGAGAAATTCTTCTCCTTTTGTAAGCAGCGGCATAATGGAGAAATAGTAAAACGAGAACTGTTTGCCTGTACAAAACAGTTGATTTCTTCCAATTTGCATTTTCCCCTGATCAGGAAAATTCATGAACTCAATTTCACTGCGGTTGATACCTATCTTTTCTTATATTTTATTTGGAAAACCTTAACTGGTAACGAGTCAACTGATCTTGGATCTGCTACCGAAGGCATTTTCAAAAACCAATGCGAAAGAGTAAATTACGTTCAGAAAATTCTGTCGAACGATAATGAGCTGATCAAGCAAAACTATGTCGAAATTGTTGAAGCGAGTTTCTTTAGCAATTCAGAAATGAAGCTTACCGAAACTTCAGTTAAAATGTTACAAGAATTTGGATTAAAATTGAATTTTGTAAAGAAATAAAATCATGTCAAAGAGAGAAGCAATTGCGCGGTATACCCTGATAATTAATAAGCTAAGAAAATTTCCCACTGCCTTTTCGGAGATTTCTGAATACCTTAAATGCAAATCGGAGTTGCAGGATTACAATTTCAATGTATCGAAACGGACATTTCAACGAGACATCGAAGATATTCGTTCGCTTTACAATATTGAAATTCGATATGATTTTTCGAGAAAGGTTTATTATATTGACTATGATGAACAACCAGAAATAAACGAAAGGATTTTGGAAGCATTTGATATCTTCAATGCTTTTAATATAAGCGACCGGCTTTCAAATCATATCCATTTTGAAAAGCGGAGGCCACAAGGAACCGAAAACCTTTATGGATTGCTGCATGCCATAAAAAACAAGCTACAGATCGCTTTTGCCTATCAAAAATTCTGGGAGGAGGGACCTACCCGTCGCCTTGCTGAACCCTACGCCCTTAAAGAGTACCGGAATCGTTGGTATGTGTTGGCTGCTGATTTAAAAGACAAAAAGGTGAAAAGTTTTGCTTTAGACAGGTTGTCCGCACTTGAAATTACAAGAAGAAAATTTCAAGTTCCGGTTCACTTTGATGTAAATGAGCATTTTAAATATTGCTTTGGGATCATAAGTCCGAATGAAGAACAGCCCGAGGAAGTAGTCCTGTCTTTTACTCCTTTCCAGGGCAAATACATCAAGACCTTGCCGCTCCATGAATCACAAACGATACTTAAAGACAATGAAGATGAGTTTCTTGTCAAGTTTACCTTGTATTTAACGCACGACTTTTTAATGGAAATCCTATCGTTTGGTGACAATGTAAAGGTGATTCAACCTGTTGGTCTGATCGACGAAGTTAAAAAAGCCTATCAGAGCGCGCTGAAATTTTATCAATGATGGTTACATCGCGCTGAAAGCCCTTACCCCTCCTTCATCCATTCAAAAACAGCATAATGTTCGCCGTTCATGCCCAGTTTTTTATAAACCTCGCGGGCGGTATGGTTCGTTTCGTCGACATAGAGACGGATGCCCCGAAGCTTGGGATCGTGGCTTACCTGTTCCTTGATGTGCTGGTACAACTTCTTGTAAATACCTTTCTTGCGGAACGCAGGTTTTATGTATACCGACTGGATCCAGAGCACCATCCCGTTGCGCCAGTCGCTCCACTCGTAGGTAATGAGCAACGAACCTGCAATCTCGTTCCCGTTTTCGGCAACATAATAACAGCCCAGGTTTTCGTTGGCAAATACCTGGGCAACACCCAGGCTTACAGTTTGCGGGTCGAGACGGAGGTTTTCGGTTTCAAGTGCCATATCCATCTGAAAACCGGCAATGACCGGCGCATCCTCTTTTGTTGCTTTTCTAATGACTATATCCATTTTTCCTGTTCTTTTTATTACACCAACAAAAACACCCCACCGGTTCGATCGATGGGGTGTATTGGTATTCAGTTTATTATATTACAAACTATTACCGAAGTCCTGGCGGAATTTGGCCACCAATTTATCGACCCAGTTGCCGATTGGTTTGAGTTTCCCTACGAAGAACCTTAGCACGGGAGGTTCCTCAACCCACTCGAGGCCACCAATCAGTTTGCGATTATCGTAGAGCCATTGTACGCGGTCTTCCATGTACTTTACCTGCGACAGGGTGAAAACCCTTCTTGGGAAAGCCAACCTCAACAGTTCCACATCGGCAAGTACATCTTCGCCATTGGCATCGCGTACGCTCGAAATGGTACCCCGTTCCATGCCCCTGATCCCCGAAGCGATATATAAAGCAGTAGCTAAAGCCCCTGCGGGATATTGGTTCTGAGGCACATGCGAGATAAATTCTCCGGCGTTGAGGTGACATCCAAGGCCACCGGCAGGAGTAACTACCGGAATTCCTCTTTTTTCGAGCGATTCGACAGCATATTTAATGAATTGAGGTGACTGGCTGATCATGTCGAAATCGAGTGTTTCGTACAGGCCTACTGCCATGGCCTCGATTTCGCGAACACTCATCCCTCCGTAAGTAAGGAAACCTTCGAACAGGGGTACCAGGTCGCGCATTTTCATGTACAGGTCGTGACGGTTGGTGCAAATACCCCCACCACGGGTGCAGCTCACCTTTCGTCCCGAGAAATAGGTGAAATCGGTGTAGCTAATCATCTCGTGAAGGATGGTTTTGATCGAAACATTTTGGTATCCTTCTTCACGGGTTTTGATGAAGTACAGATTTTCGTTGATCAGACTAGTGTCCATCAATACAAGGATGTTGTTTTCTTTGGCATAAGCCGATACTTCGCGGAGGTTGGCCATCGAGAAAGGTTGGCCGCCAATGAGGTTGGTGCCGGCTTCGAAACGGATGTACCCGATTCGTTCAGCGCCATATTTGTTCACCAGGTTTTTCAGCTTGTTGATGTCCATGTTCCCTTTGAAAGGGAAGGAGCTCTTTGTTTTAAGCGCTTCATCGGTATAGATTTCTTCAACAATACCCCCTGCAAGTTCGATATGTGCCTTGGTGGTGGTAAAGTGATAGTTCATCGGGATTATTTTTCCCTGGGTGGCGAACACCTGAGAAATAATGTGCTCTGCAGCACGTCCCTGATGGACTGGAAGTAGATATTTTTGATTGAACACATCCAGAACTGCTTTTTCAAGTTTGGTAAAACTGGCCGATCCTGCGTATGAATCGTCGGCAACACTCATGGCTGCAACCTGGTTATCGCTCATTGCATTGGTGCCCGAATCGGTCAGCATATCGAGATATACATCTTTATTTTGTAAAAGAAAAGTGTTGAATCCGGCTTCGAACATGGCCTCTTTTCTTTTTTCAATGGGCAAGAGGTTCAATTTCTGAACCACCCTTACTTTGTGCAATTCAAGCGGAATTTCTTCGCCGCTGTAAAATTTAACTACCTTTAATTCTTCCATAATGAAATTCAATTGATTTTATTGATTATAGTTCATATCCTATTTGAGGGGCTTAAAATAGAAAATTTATCTTCTAAAATTCCGTCCTTTCAAATTTTTTTAATAAAAAGTTGAATATTGCTTACGAATTTTATTTTTCATGCACTTAAAACAGATAAGTTGTAAGTGCGGATTGAAGTAAGGGGTCTGGTACTTATCTTTGTAGAAATGAAAAGGAATATTGTATGGAACTTTTTTCGAACGTGTATTTTTCGCTCTTTTTTATCGTAACCATCGGTTTCCTGATGGGAAGAATCAAAATCAAAGGCATTTCTCTTGATGTTTCAGCTGTAATTTTTGTAGCCTTGTTTTTTGGCCATTTTGGTGTTCTAATCCCGTCCGATATTCAGCAAATTGGTCTGGTCCTGTTCATTTTTACCATTGGGATACAGGCGGGCCCTGGTTTCTTTGCTTCGTTTAAAAAATATGGGAAAAGTTTGTCGTTGCTTGCGGCAATTCTCATCGTGGTGGCAGGGTTGACTACCGTTGTGGTTATCGGTTTGTTTGACCTGGATACCAATATCGGCATTGGCTTGTTGACCGGTGCCTTAACAAGTACCCCGGGTTTGGCAGCAGCAATAGACATTACCGGATCGCCAATGGCTTCAATTGGTTATGGGATCGCTTATCCTTTCGGGGTTATTGGTGTCATCCTCTTCTTGAGTTTTCTTCCTAAATTGTTGCGAAGCAATCTTAAAAAAGCCGAAGAAGAGCATGAAACAGAGAATAACATGAATTATCCTGAGTTACATGCAAAACATTTCATTGTTGAAAACGACAATATCGACGGAAAATCAATCAAAGAATTACGCATCCGATTTATGACGAAAGCCGTTGTGTCGAGGGTTATGCACCATGGGCTGGCAGCCACTCCTGGTCCTGATACAGTTCTGTATC
>CAZSIK010000245.1:0-879 GCA_964606515.1 uncultured Prolixibacteraceae bacterium | reverse complement strand
AGGGGATGTGATTAAAGCTGTGGGCGATATGGATGCCTTGAAAAGAATTGGGCTTTTGATTGGCCCGGAAACCGATACGGAAATTCCTCTTTCAGCCCGGCACGATGTCCGGTTGGTATTGGTTACCAATAAAGAAGTAGTGAATAAAACCATCCGGCAACTGAACCTGCTCGAAAACTATGGAGCTACAATAACTCGCATCCGTCGTTCGGGAATGGATATTGCCCCTTCGCCCAACTCGAGGATTGAATATGCCGATAAACTGATGATTGCGTGTAGCGCCGAAAACATGAAACAGGTTGTCAACACTTTTGGTAACGACGATCGCCGCCTTTCTGATACCGATTTTTTGCCCATTGCCTTAGGCATCATCATCGGGGTTTTGCTGGGTAAAGTTAATATTGCCATTGGCAGTTTTCAATTTAACCTAGGCTTAACCGGAGGTGTTCTTTTTTCTGGGCTGATTTTAGGAAGCATGGGCAAAACCGGTCCAATATTATGGACCATGACGGGAGCTGCCAACAATCTTTTGCGCCAATTGGGGTTGTTGTTCTTTATGGCTTCGGTAGGGACTTCGGCTGGGGTTCATCTTGTGGAAACCTTTAATCAGAACGGCATCGATCTTTTCATTGCCGGAGCCATCATTACGCTTGTTCCTATGATTGTTACCACATTCATTGCCAAAATCTTTTTCCGTTTTAACCTCTTAACCTTATTGGGGGCTTTGGCCGGAGCCATGACCAGTACTCCAGGATTAGCGGCGGTCGATAATATGACCGATTCAAATGCGCCCACCCTGGCCTATGCGACAGTGTACCCGGCGGCCATGGTCTTGCTGATCGTGGTGGTCCAGATTCTGGGCGGTTTGTTCTAGCCCGT
>CAZSIK010000244.1:0-6501 GCA_964606515.1 uncultured Prolixibacteraceae bacterium | reverse complement strand
TAAAAATACAATTTGAAAGCGAATCACAACTTTGAAATGAAACATGCCCGGTAATATTGTTGTTGTTTATCACCTCTATAAAAATACAATTTGAAAGCGAATCAACTTTTCCAAAGTTTTAGAACTTTGGAAAAGTTGGTTTTGCTAAAAGAAGATTGAAATTATTTTTCGCTATTTTTTCACCACCCTGAAGGTTTGAATTTTATCGCCCAATATAAACTCAGCGATATAAATCCCGGGTTCAAACGAAACAAGATCAAATACTGCCCTGTGATATCCTTCATCGTAATGATTTCTATTAAATATTTTCAACAGTTTCCCCTCGGCAGAATATAGGCGCAGATATGAATCTGTTCCGGCTTCGGCTTTAAAATTGATGTAAAAAACATCGTTTATCGGGTTGGGGTAAACTGTTATCCCTGAGCTGTTGATCATCGGCCGCGGTGCAGATACCAGTAACGTGTTGAGTTCAGACATCGCGGGGATACTCTTCTCAACATTGCCAACATTATCGGTAGTCATGGCAAAAAACCTGTAATTGTTCCGGGTTGTATCTGAAACTTCAAAAGGAATAGAACTGCCAAAACTTTCGCCTATAAACGCGAAAGGCCCATTGTTGACAGATACATAAAAATCGTGTTTCCCAATACCCGAGCCATTTTGGTGGTCGGTTGCATTGCATTCAACGTTTACCAACTTATCGCCAGACGAATAATTGATTGGAACCATAGTGGTTTTCGGGGCAACGGTGTCAAGAACATTTATCCAGGTATTTGTAGTGATCGGCTCGTTTAAATCAAAAATGATGGTTGCACGGTTTTCTATGGTAGTCCCAGATGGCAGGCCTTCGTCCAATTCAACTGAAAAGCGGACAAACCCTTCGCCTTCGGGTGGGGTGATGTTTGGCAGCAACTCAATCCCTTCAATATCCCATTTTATGATAGTGCCGTTTCTTTCCATTTTCCATTTGTAATTTGTTCCTGAATGACTTGTTGCACCAAATTTCACCGTTTCAGGATCGAAAACAGCCGATAAAGTATCAACTATCTGAACACGATAGGCTGGGGCCGTTGCTTCCTTTTTATTTTCGAAAGCAATGGTATAATACATTTTACCTGCAGAAGAAATATAATTCGATTTCGAATATCCAACCAATCCCAGTTTTTCGTTGGGATCCCATGACTTTCTGATTTCTCCCTGTAACTTTTTACCATCCACTACCTCAATTTTTTTATCATACTTAGGATCCGTTTGTTTGGCAAACCAATAAAAGATTCGCCTGCGGTAAGTAGGCGCTAACTTTGAAACAAACTCAATGGCATTGCCCACTTTGAACGCGATTGAAGTAAGTGGGTTCGTGCGGGAAGCCAGCTCTACTGAATGTTTTATTACCGATTTTAACGGGGCAGCCCCTTTCCCCTCCTTCTCTTTTAAGTTTTTGTATTGCTCATCAGTTAGGCCTAGCATATTCTTCCATTCTTTTTCCTCCTCGGGCGTAAATTTTGCAGGTTCATTGATTTTGTCAACCACATAATTCTCGACACCATCTTTGGCAGATGCCTCTTTTAAACAAACAGCCACGATCTCAGGATCTTCTTCCGATGCACTTTTGGTACCTTTGTTAACCCCGACAACTATTACATCGAATGAATATTCTTCGTTGGGTTCAAGATACGGAATATAAAACAGTTGAATATCATCCTGAGGCGTTCCAATCGAATCGATGGGATAAATATCTTTCCCTGATTTTGTAGGCATCTCTATTTGTTTGAAAACAATTTCATCCGTAACCGTTACGGCTGCCAAAAGCGAATATACCCGTGTATTTGCAGTGTTAGATATATGCACAGTATAACGGTTGGGGGCACCTAATCGAATACCGTTGCTGCCGGTTAAATTAACGATGATATTTGAAGGAACCGGAACGCTTCCATCGCCCGAACTGATTACAAAGTCGCCAAATTCGGTAAGCATAGATTCGTTTTTACTCCAGAGTCCGATCGAAATGAAGTTGTTAACGGTGTCGCGGATAGCATATTCTCCCACTGAAACTACTTCCCATGTTTCCCCATTGTCGGTACTATGGTAAACGTTCAGGTTTTCTTCTTTCTGGCCATTCAACAAGTTTTCGTCGTAATATAACTTGATGGTGTAATACTTTATTTTTCCTTCTCCAAGCGATTTGAGCCGCCACCAGCGCAAGGTTGAACCGGGTAACCCGGGATAGGTGGTGCCGTTGTGAACTTCGATGTCTATTTTGTCGAATGTTCCTTCTCTTTCGCGCAGCTCGAAATCGACAAATGTACCGGGTTGATCGGAATAAGAACGGTCGTAAAACCAACTACTTACTTCATGGTAACGGTACATGTTCCCGTTGTTGATGATTTGGCCTTTGCCTTTGTAAATGTACAGATACGATGACGTTGGGCTTCTTAGATCCAGTTTTCCGCCCGGGCTAATCTCCAGCGTCGAGTATACTTCTAACTTGCCGTCGATCTTTACTTCATCGTTGATGAGTACTTTTCCTCCTGGGGTTTCGTTGCCTTCAGCTTGCTGGAATTTCACGTCGTTGGTATAGTTTCCTTTGATGTTCAGCGTGTTTCCATTTGTGGTTAAAAGTATTTTTGAAATACCCGTGCTACCAAAGTTGTACGAGTTCCCGTAGATGATGAAGTAAAGTGCCCGTGGAGCAATTTTTAAGTTGCTAACCTGTATGGTGTCGTTGTTCAAAAGCCCGTAGTTGGTGAAATTCCCCTTGACAGTAAGTCGTGTCGAATTGTGGTGGCTACTTACTTTAGTGCCCGCTTCAATTGTGAAATTTCCTTCAACAGTTAAGTCCTTTAAAAAGGCATACGAAGGACTTTTTAGCAAAACGTTTCCTTGAATTGTCTTTCCTATCAGGGCTTTATCGATTTCAATAGTTCCATTTTGTTCAAATTGCAAAGGAACGCGAACTTCGCAGGCCGAACCAACCTGGCCATAATACGTTGAATAAGTGATGCTGTCGGCACTTAGTTTCAATTTAAAGTTTTTCATATTCAACGATTTGCCCGAATTACCGGTTACATCGCAGTTGTGAAAGTGAAGATCGGAAGCGGCCGTTAGAAATGTATCGGTCATTTGCAGCCCCAAAGTCTTTGGGCTTATTGGTTTGCTTCCCGAAATTTGTTGGTTTTGCCCTAGCAGGTACAACAGTCTGGGTTTCAATATTCCGTTGTTTTGTAAATTTCCGTATACTTCGATGTCAAAAAAATCTTTGAAGTCGAGAATTTCGCCATTGTTTATCAGGTTTCCTGAAACGACTAAAAGGCATCGACCCACTTCATCGGCTTCTCGTATGATTTTTCCGCCACTTTGTATTGTCAGGTTGACCATGTCGTATTGCCCCGATGAGTAATAAAAATCTCCCGTTCTGACTTCGGATGTTATAACCACGTCATCGGTTTTAGTTGGCACATTTCCTCCAATCCAGGTCGATTTATCTCCCCACAAACCACCTTTTGCGGTGCTTGTGATGGTCGCGGCATGTAGTTGAGATATTCCACACAAAAGCGTGAAAATTATATAGGCCACTTTTTTTCTAAATGATTTTTTTCTGATACTAAGTAATGTTGCGTCCATATTGTTCTGTTTTAAATATTTGTAAGCTTTATTTTGCAGAAATTTTTGTGTGACTGTATGTAAATAGCACAATTCAAACATTTTTTGTACAAAACCTCAAGATAGAGGGACTGTAGTGCAGAAAGCAATTCTGTGATAAATATATAAAAAAACTATTGTCCGCCAAAATATTTAACCAGTTCAACCTTTTTGCAGACTAACCCGGTGAGTTATCATTGAAGTTACGAAGCAACAATTGCAACTAAGCGATCAACTTTTTCAAAGTTTTAGAACTTTGAAAAAGTTGGTTTTGCTAAAATAAGCTTGAAATTATTTTTATCCAGAAATCATTGAACAAAAAATTAGATATCTTGCAAAACAAATTCAAACAGTAAAAACAATAATCAAACAACTGAATATAAGCATTTATTAGCAGTATTCGCGAAAAAATAAAAGTAAGCAATGAAACGTATAATCATTCTTTTTGCAGTGGCATGGTCTGCAACAGTAATGCTTCGTGCACAAAGCCCCGAAAAAATCAACTATCAGGCCGTGATCCGCAACAACAGTGGTGCTTTGCTTATCACGACACAGGTGGGCATGCAGATCAGTATTTTGCAAGATTCGGCAAGCGGTACTGCCGTTTATTCCGAAATACAAACCCCAAGCACCAACATCAACGGCCTGGTAAGCATCGAGATCGGCACCGGCACTCCGGTACAAGGAGATTTTGCCACTATCGACTGGGCCAATGGTCCTTTTTATATTCAAACAGAAATCGATCCCACGGGGGGCACAACTTACACCATAAGCAATACAAGCCAGGTTTTAAGTGTTCCGTATGCCTTGTACGCCAAAACAGCCGGTTCGACCGATGGAACCAGCTGTCATCATGTTGGTGAATTTTATGGTGGTGGCGTAATATTCTGGGTGGACCACACCGGGCAACACGGCCTGATTATTAATCTAAGCTACATCAGTTTGCCCATGGTATGGAGCAATGTTTCAGATAGTTTGGTGGGCACTACCAACGATTGGGACGGGACAAGCAATACCACAGCCATTATCAGCCAAAACCGTCATATCGAAAGTGCTGCGAAATTATGTTCCAGGTATAGCAATCCTGATAATGGAGACGGAAGGTTTAGCGATTGGTATTTGCCCAGTATTGCTGAACTGATCCTTCTTTGGAGTCATTTTTACGAAGTACAGAAAGCCCTGATCGATGATGACTTGAATGTCACTAGTCCGCTGGCTAAATTTCCTCATTGGTCGTCGACAGAAAATGGAAGTGATCACGATGGCAGCAGCGCTTGGACCTTCGACTTTAAAACAGGCGACCCATACTGTGATGAAAAGAAAACTGGCCGTAATTACTTTCGCGCGGTGCGGGCTTTTTAGAGCTTTTCCAAAGTTTTAAGAACTTTTCCAAAGTTTTAAAACTTTGGAAAAGTTCTTATCCGTAAATTAGCACCTTTACCTTTAAAAAGTTCATCATGAATCAACGAACAGCTTTTCCTAAGGTTTTCTGGGTGGCCAACAGCATCGAAATTTTCGAACGCTTTGCTTATTATGGCATTTACATGGGTTTTGGAATCTATCTCCAAAAACTGGGTTATTCGAAAGGAGATCTTGGTTTCATCCAAAGCATCTTCCTGGCTATTTCTTATTTGTTGCCCCTTTTCTCGGGTACCCTGGCCGACAAATACGGGTTTAAAAAAATGCTTCTCGTATCGTACCTGGCTTATCTACCGGCAATTTTAATGCTGATCGTATTTAAAACCTTCTCTGGAATTGCCCTTACCATGTTAACCATAGGATTTGCAGCAGGAATTTTCAAACCACTCATATCGGCTACCGTGAGGGCCACCACCGATTCGACCAATAAAACAGTTGGCTTCGGCATTTTTTACACCATGGTGAACCTTGGCGCCTCGGCAGGGCCACTGGTCATGGGCAAGCTTAGGGCCATGAGCTGGGACTATGTTTTTTACACCGCCGCGACTTCAATAGCCATCATGTTCCTCATTACCCTGTTCTTTTACAAGGAACCCAAACGCGATCTCGAAGGGGCCACCCTGAAACAAAAATTCAAAGACATGGGTACAGCACTCTCCGATTTCAAATTCGTGATTTTTCTCCTGATATTGGGACTTTTTTATTGGATGCCTTTCTGGGCCTTCTTCAACATACTGGCCGTTTTCATCAACGACTTCCTCGATACGGCCCGGCTCTATGTTTCCGTTTCCTCGCTGATTGGCGAAGGGCTTACTCAGGCGCTTATTGCCAGCAAAATTGAAGGGGTGTGGCGCATCAATGCCGAGGCTATTTCGCATACTGGCTACATCATCATCATCTTTCAGATATTGATCTCAAGAATTTTCGAGAAGAAGAAAGCCATTTTTTCATTTCTGATCGGAATTATTATCGCCGCTTTGGGATTCATTATCCTTGGGTTTTCGGTGGTGTGGGCCAATAACCTGGTATTCCTCGGGATTTTTGTGTTTGCCATTGGAGAAATGGTTTCCTCGCCGCGCATTCAGGAATACATTCTTTGGATTGCCCCCAAGGAAAAAGCAGGGCTTTACATGGGCACCAATTTCCTGGCCATCTTTGTCGGGGCCGTACTCAGTGGTTTATACACCGCACTGATGGGCAAATTTGAAGCCCTTGGCCAACCCGAAAACATCATGTTTTTGCTGGCAGGCCATCTTTTGGTTGGCATCGTGGTGGTACTTGTATTCACCAAAACACTGGGCAGTTTTAGCGAACGAAACGAATAGAAAACTACCACATGCCTGTTTTTTTTCGATCAAGGGCCGGAAAGGAATTCAGCCAGAAACAAGAACGCTTTACCGAAGCCGACATGGCCAAGGTGATCAGAAAACGCGAAACCCTCGG
>CAZSIK010000243.1:0-6507 GCA_964606515.1 uncultured Prolixibacteraceae bacterium | reverse complement strand
AGAAGTCCCCTTCCTGCGAAGAAATAAATTGATCGAGTTTGAAAAAGAAAATGAACTCCACCTAATTGCCATCAAACAATACCTTTTGCCCGGAACACAAGCCCCACTCGACTTTGTAGCGCCCCGAATCAGGTCTATGATCATCAACCAGAGGAAGTTAGATTTTTTAAGAGAAATTAAGGATAGTTTATACGAGGATGCTTTAAAATACGATAAATTTAGGCTCTTCAATTAGAAAAAAAAATATGATGCAAAGAAGCAGTTTTTTTATTTTGCTTTTCGTTCTTTTTGGGATAAGCATGTCACCGCTTAAAGCCCAGGATAAGATTGTCGACCAAATAATTGCAGTGGTTGGGGGAAATATCATTTTGAAATCGGAGATCGAAGAGATGTTCAAACAATACCAGGCTCAGGGAATGACCTCGGAAGGCGACATGCGTTGTGAAATACTCGAAAACCTTCTGGTAGAGAAATTAATGGTCGCCGAAGCCGAACTCGACACCAACATCATCGTTACCGATAACCAGATCAACCAAAGTATCGAGGAACGTATCAGGAATTACGTTCAGCACCTGGGATCCGAGAAACAAGTTGAAGAGTATTTCAACAAACCCATAGTCCAGATCAAATCGGAACTGAAAGACGTGATCAAAAACGAGAACCTGAGCCAGCAAATGCAACGTAAAATTATCGAAAACGTGAAAGTCACCCCTTCCGAAGTACGGTATTTTTACCGAGGCCTACCCGAAAAAGAAAAGCCTACCATCAATACCCAGTACGAATACGCCCAAATTACCCTGATCCCAAAAATCGACGAAGAAGAAGATGAAAAGATAAAAAACAAATTGCGCGACATCAAGCAAAGGGTCGAAAAAGGGGAACTTTTTGCCATGTTTGCCGTACTCGAAAGTGAAGACGGGAGTGCAAAAGACGGTGGTGATCTGGGGTACTTTGGAAGAATGTCGATGGACCCCACTTTTTCGGCAGCGGCATTCAACCTTAAACCTGGTCAGGTTTCCAATGTGGTACGAAGTGAAATGGGATATCACCTGATCCAGATGATCGACCGAAAAGGCGAAAGGGTCAGGTGCCGGCACATCATCATCAAACCTAAGGTTAAACCAGAAGAAATGGAGAAAGCCATCAACGCTCTCGACACCCTTGCAAACGACATCCGCAAAAACAAGGTGCCGTTCGAGGAAGCCGCCATGCGCTTGTCGATGGATAAAAATTCAAGAAACAACGGGGGCCTGGTAATCAATCCCTACTCGATGTCGTCTAAATTTGAACCCCAAATGTTGCCCCCTGCCGTTTCAAAGGTACTGGCCAACATGAAGATTGGAGAAATATCGGATCCCTTTCGCATGGTCGACGACAAACAACGTGAAGTAATCCAGATTGTAAAACTGGTCAACAAAACCGAATCACATACCGCAGATATGAGGGAAGACTATCAGCTGATCAGCGAAATGTACCTTCAAAAGAAAAAGGAAGAAACTGTTCAAACATGGATTGGACAGAGGCAGTCGAAAAACTACATCCGCATCGACGACACCTACGCAAATTGTGAATTTAAGTTCAAAAATTGGATTAAGTAAAAAGAAAGATACAATGAAATTTTCAGGAGATAAAGAGGCCATTGATGCCTTATGCCAGAAACACGATGTCCTGATGAAGGAAATCGGGAAAGCGGTTTACGGACAAGATGAAATCATCAAACAAGTTTTAATTTCAATTTTCAGCGAAGGCCATTGCCTTCTCATCGGGGTTCCCGGTCTGGCAAAAACCCTTCTGGTGAACAGCCTTGCCAAGGTTTTGGGACTTGAATACAACCGGATCCAGTTCACCCCCGACCTGATGCCTTCCGACATCATCGGCACCGAAATCCTCGATCACAGCAAGGAATTCAAATTCATCAAAGGCCCCGTCTTTGCCAACGTGATCCTTGCCGATGAAATCAACCGTACCCCTCCAAAAACCCAATCGGCTTTGCTCGAGGCCATGCAAGAAAAATCGGTCACCTCGGCCGGGCAACACTTTGTGCTCGACAAGCCGTTTTTCGTGTTGGCTACGCAAAACCCTATTGAACAAGAAGGTACCTATCCCCTTCCTGAAGCCCAGCTCGACCGATTCATGTTTTCGCTTTGGCTCGATTATCCTAAGTACGAGGATGAATTGACCATTGTGAAGAATACCACCTCCTCGTTTTATTCCGAATTATCGTGTGTCATTTCCAAAGAAGAAATACTTGCATTTCAGCAACTCATAAGAAAAGTACCGATCAACGACAGTGTGATGAAGTATGCCGTTACCCTGGCATCCAAAACCAGACCCGGAACCCCGATGGGAGCTGAATACGCCAACAAATACCTGAAATGGGGCGCCGGGCCCAGGGCTTCACAATACCTCGTTTTGGGGGCTAAAACCCATGCCGCCCTAGATGGCCGCTACTCGCCCGACATCGACGATGTGAAAGCGGTGGCCCTTCCTATACTGAGGCACAGGATTATCAAGAATTATAAGGCTGAAGCAGAAAATATCTCAGTCGACCAGATCATCCTTCAACTGATGAAATAAACCCATCGCCTTTGCAGTGAACCCATTCTCAGTAAATAATAAACCGATTAGCCTGGCCTTCCCGGTCGGGCTTCTTTTATTTTTTTGGGTTTTTCATTTCACTCCACCTAGTGCATGGGGGCAGGAAGGAAAATCAAGAAAGATGATCAAAATTGATTCAGCAAAGGTATTGTATGTGAACAACGATATCCGCAGACTGATTAGCAACGTAAGGCTTTCGCACCAAAATCTTATCCTGTTCTGCGACAGCGCCTGGTCGTATCCCGAAACCAACGCGGTTGATGCCTTCGGAAAGGTACACATCATCAGCAACGACACCCTGAACCTGTTTGCCGACTTCATTCATTACGACGGCCAAAGCAGTTTGGCCAAGGCCTTTGGAAAAGTTAAACTAAAAGATCCCCGGCTCACCCTGACCACCGACACCCTCGATTACGACATGACCAACGACATCGGGTATTACAACTGCTGGGGAACCGTGGTCGACAGTTCAAACACCCTTACCAGCCGGATAGGGCGCTATTATTCGAACGAGAACCTGCTTTTTTTTAAAGACAGTGTGGTGCTTACCAGCGAAAAATATACCCTCTGGAGCGACACCCTGAAATACAATACCAAAACCGAGGTGGCCTATATTGTAGGTCCAACCCGCATCGAAAGCGATACCGCATCAATTTATTCAGAAGAAGGTTGGTTCGACACCCGGAACCAAATCAGCGAGTTACTCAAAAATTCCACGATAAGAAGAAGCGACTCCCAGCTTCAAGCCGATACCATTTACTACGACGACACCAATGGCTCGGGTTATGCCCGTAGCAACGTGGTGATCAACGATTTTGCCAACGAAATTATCGTGGCCGGGCATTATGGCCGATACAACGATTTCAACAAATACGCCATGGTTACCGACTCGGCCATGTTCGTTCAATACCACGAAGGCGATTCTCTCTTCCTTCATTCCGATACCATCTTTGTTACCCCTGACTCGTTGGTCGAAGGACAAAAAATAATTTACAATTACAACCATGTCCGTTTTTACCGCACCGACTTGCAGGGAATCTGCGACTCGTTGGTTTATAGCACAAACGATTCAACCATCCGCTTGTATACCGATCCAGTTCTTTGGTCGGAGAAAAACCAGATGGTATCCGAAGATATCGAGGTTGTTAACAATGCTCTACCCCCCAACGAAATCTTCCTGAACAACAACGCTTTCATCATCCAACAGGTCGATTCTTTAAAATTCAACCAGATTAAAGGAAAGAACATGGTGGGATACATCAGTGGCAAAGAATTGTACCTGATCGACGTAAACGGCAACGGACAATCGATATTTTACCCCGAAGACGACAAAGGGGTATTGGGGGCCAATAAAGCAGAAAGCAGCAACATCAAAATTCATTTAGAAGGAAACCGCTTGAAAAGGATTTCATACATCACCACACCAGCTGGGGTAATGAAACCATTGAGTAAGGTTGAAGAAAGCGAAAAAGAACTCGAAGGCTTCCGATGGAGGGAGGATGAACGCCCAATCGACCGTTTCGATATCTTCAGACGTGAAGGCGAACAACCTTCTAACAAAAGCTTGCCAGGCTCGACCATCGACAGGGAACTCGACGACCCCCAGAAAAGAGCTACTCCAGGAAGATTAAGCAGGGGGGACTTATCGGGAACTGAAAACGAGGTAACTCTACCCGAGCCTTTACCCACGGAAGATTCTGAAAGTAAAGAAGCTGCTCCAGAAAATACGACTAACGAGGACTAAAAGACACGAAACCAGAAAACACGAGATGGAACGTACACATCCCATAGGCATATTCGATTCAGGTTATGGCGGATTAACTGTTCTGAAAGAAATCAGGAGACAACTTCCTCAATATAATTATCTCTATCTGGGCGACAATGCCCGTACCCCATACGGTACCCGCTCGTTCGAAGTGGTGTACCGCTATACCCTTGAAGCAGTTAAAAAGCTCTTCGAAATGGATTGCCGTTTGGTGATCCTGGCTTGCAATACGGCTTCAGCCAAAGCGCTGCGAACCATACAACAAAACGATCTCCCGTTAATCGATCCCGATAAACGGGTTTTGGGGGTTATCATCCCAAGTGTAGAGGCAGTGAATGAAATCTCAAAAAGCCGGCATGTAGGGGTTTTGGGTACTACCGGCACCGTGTTGTCGCAATCGTACGTGCTTGAACTGAATAAAATTTCGAATGGAGAACTGGTAACCCATCAGGAAGCCTGCCCCATGTGGGTACCCCTGGTCGAAAACAACGAAATTGGTACCCCGGGAGCCGACTATTTTGTAAGGAAAAACATTGAAAACCTACTTAAAACAAACGACCAAATCGACACCCTGATTCTGGGCTGTACCCACTACCCTCTGCTGATCGATTCGATAAAAAAGTTCGTTCCCCCAAACATTAACATTGTTTCTCAAGGTGAAATTGTGGCCGATAAACTCAGCAATTACCTGCTCCGCCATCCCGAAATCGAGTCGGGCTGTTCGCTCGGGGCCAGCACTAAGTACTTCACCACCGAAAATGCCAAAAATTTCGAAGAGAAGGCTTCACTTTTCCTTGGCGAAGAAGTCATTGCAACTTCGATTTCTTATTAATTTTTGATTGCTATACTTTTTATACCCTATATTTTGTTAATTGCGTTTGAACAAATTATTCCATAACTTGATTCATTAATAACGGATAAAAAGGAATAAATTATGAAGCACACTCAAAGTAAGAGGAAGCATTTACCTCAAATACATTCAAATAGAAAAAATATCTTCATTCGGTTTCTACTTATTGGTTTCGTATTGGCTTTCATAGTGCACATTGGCTTTAGTTGCGCCGACAGCTTCAACTTCGACCGTGATGAAGAAAAAATTGATGAAGCAGGTATTAAGAAAGGAGCACAGACCATTGAAGCTGCTTTTATCTCGGCCGATACTACCGCATTGGCAGAGGTTCTGACTGCACCTTCGCTCGAAATCTACAAAAAGCAATTTGGCGAAATTCAGCCCTATATGGCCCAGTTTGGCGAAGCATTTAAAAACCGAAAACTACTGTATGCCAGTCAAATCTTTGCTGTTTTTGAAATCAAGGATGATTCAGAAGTGTATACTGTTGAAATGACAGTGGATGATGAAGGAGATTGGAAATTAGTAAGTTTTTAAAAATTACCACGATGAATGCAAAAAAAATAGTTGGTTTTTTAAGCGGTATTCTCATTTATCTTGTCATCGCTTTTATGCTTACCGCATACGGGAATAAAAAAACCCACCCGGACATCAACACAAAAATTGTAGACCGCTTCCTGAGCCGGTATGACAATAAATACAATACCATTCCAAAATTCAATAATTATTCATTTATAAACATTTCCCGAGCCAGGCTCTCAGGTACCGGTATTACAAAGGACGGACTTTTTCACCCACAGGATGTTACTGGTGTAGGTTATGGCTATTTCGATGAAGGTACTTTAAAATTCACCCCTCAGGAATGGATCAGTCATGGAGGCTATTCAGCCGACGTACCAGAGGTGCCGGCATCGTTACGGCATTTTTACGACCCCACCAAAGCCGCGGGCAGCCGTTATTTAACCGACAAGGCCAATTCCAAACTAATGGGCTATATGCAAAGTTTGTTCACAAACCCCAAGGTCGACGGGGTTGAATGGGCCGTCGGCGTTCCCAATGGTCCCATGGGGGTACAGGAGCATTATTATACCTGGGAAAACGGGAAAATGTGGATGAAAATGGCCCTCGAGGAAGAAAAAGTGGATAAACGAAACGAGCTCATGGCAAGGGTATGGCGCTCGCTGGGCGAAACTTTGCACATGATTGCCGATAATGGCTGTCCGTCGCACGTGCGAAACGATGCCCACCCTTCGCCCTTGTGGAGCAACAATAGCCTTTTTGGCAATCCCGATCC
>CAZSIK010000242.1:0-6529 GCA_964606515.1 uncultured Prolixibacteraceae bacterium | reverse complement strand
GATAACGACATGTATGGAACCGACTATACCATAGGGTACGACACCGCAGTGAATACCGTGGTACAAGCTGTCGATAAGATTAAAGATACAGCTACCTCGCATGGCCGCATTTTCTTCATCGAAGTGATGGGCCGCGATGCAGGTCAATTAGCCCTGAAGGCAGGGATTGCCTGTGGTGCTGAGGTTATTTTTATTCCCGAAGTGGAAACCGAAAAAGAAATTCTTGATACCTTCCTTGAAAAGGGCTACAAAAAGAAAAAGAGTTCTGGCATTGTGATTGTTGCCGAAGGCGAATCGGCCGGCGGTGCCTTGAAACTAGCCGAACAAACCCAGGCCGATCATCCCGAAATCGATGTCAGGGTTTCTATTTTAGGCCACATGCAGCGCGGGGGAAGCCCAACAGCGACCGACCGTGTGGCTGCTACCCAACTGGGCGTGGCTGCTGTCGAAGCCTTGCTCGACGATCAGAAAAGCATCATGGTGGGCTTGCAAAATAACAAGATCGTGCATGTGCCACTAATCAAGGTGGGTAAACTCGACAGGGAAATCGATCGCGATCTTCTGAAGCTTCAACAAATCATCAATTCAGTTTATTAAGACAATAAACCTGAAAACAATAACAAAAGAAACCCGGAGCTTGCGCGTCCGGGTTTCTTATATCGGAAAGGACCGTTCCGTTTCTTTGATTCTAAAAAAGATAATTCAAACCAATATAAACTCCCTTTTTCCCATCCTGCGGATCGATGGCCCTGCCATAATCGAGCGAAATCACGAAATTTTGGTTCATCACCACGCGCAAGCCCAATCCATAGCTCATGTGAAGGCTTTCACCCCTATTGAAATCGAAAAAGTCGGATTGAGGGATATCACTTCGTTTTGCAATTTTACTGCGGACATCGATGGGTTGTATCACTTGCCCGGCATCGAAGAATCCATTGATGCCTATATAAAAATGCTGTTTGATAAAATTGAAATGAACGGCTTTCCATCTTAATTCTGCATTTCCATATACAAAACCATCGCCCACCACGCGGTTACGGATCACGCCGCGTAGGGTTTTAGTACCTCCAAGCCCGATCTGGTCTTTCATCTGCGAAGTTTCGATCTGGGGTTGGTAATAAAAAGGAGGTTCCCCTGCAATTGTTCCTTGATAAGCAATACGATAAGCAAACGAAAGGTCGCGTGGGATAAGGGTAAAGTATTGCCGGTGGGTTAGGTTCAATTTTAAGAAACCCGATTGTGCCCCTAAAAAGTCGGGGGCCCCGAACAGAAAAGCCTCAGTCCAGATACCCTTCATCGGATTGGGTTCGTTGTCGCGTGTGTCGAAAACCAATCCGGCCTTCAACAAGGGCACGAAACCACCATTTTTCTGCTTTTCATCGATAAGGCCCCAATCGATATAGTGATTGTACAAAGTAGCCACGTCTGGTAAGCGTTTGGGATCGTCGGCTTCCTTTCCCTTGTTCATTTTTTCGATGTTCACTTTCGAAATGGTATAGTTTTGCAGGTTAAAACCAACCAAACCCAACAACTTCTTCGATCCTAATGGAAATTGGAAATCGGTTTTGAATCTGAAGGTATTGTTTTCCATTTTATAAAACATCCTCGACCGGTAACCCTGGCCTATTAATTCATCGTTTGTCCAGTCGGAATTATACACCGATTCGTAGCCGTTGAATCCAAAGAAATCGAAGGCAATGTCGGGCAAATAAGCCAGGTCGGAAGTTACTCTAACCCCAGGAATGAGGTATTTTGAATCGTAGGCAAAGCGGTAAATGCCGCTGCCCTTGGTAAAACGCGAAACTTCGAAATAAAGGTTGTGTTTGTAATCGGGATATTGGCTACCGTCGCCATAATGGAATAGGTTGATTAATCCGCCATATTGGAACCCGAGGTCGGTATTGTAGGTAATGGCTGGTAACGCGCCGAAGTTCCATCCTTTTTTTACCTCGACTGGTTTGTTGACTTCCTGTGAAATTCCACTCAGACTAAAAAATACACAAAAAACTAAGATTCCAAGCTTATGATAAGATCCTTGAAAATAGTTTCGTTTCATCGTAGCAGGTTTTAGAAGGTTTTACTTTAAAACCTAAAACTAAGTAAAAAAAATGAAATGGGAGAAACTTCATTAATCACAAAAATGTATTATTGAAAGAATATTTCTATCTTGATTGCCGTCAAAAAACAATGAAATTGGCTAAAGAAATTCGCCATACCAAACCAGGAAAAGCAATCAGGATTGTTCTGACTGTTTTGTTTTTAGCCATAATTGTCGGAATGATTTTCCTGTATTTCAACGTTTCTGGAATTGTTGGGCGGCAATTAAAAAAGGCAGTGTTGCTGCACACCCAAAACCGGTACCAATTGCATTTCGACTCCCTTGAAGTTGATTTTTTTGAACAATCGATGGTTTTTACCTCATTGGCCATACTTCCCAACCCCAGCGATTCGTTGAGTACTGCTCTGCCCCAATTTCGCTTCGGGTGTAAGCTGGCTAATCTTTCCGGTATCGATTGGGATGCCTTGCTCCGTTCACGTGAGCTTAAGCTTGCTACTTTTCTCCTCGATTCGCCCCTTGCCGAGTTGGGGCACGACAATCCACTGGGAATAAACAGCCTAACTTCAGGAACGGTGGCTTTTGGCGATACAGTTGATTTGCCTTTTCTGAACCGCATTTTAATTGATACCATTCTGATCAGAAACGCACAAATCGATATCGACAGCTTGATCTATCTTCCACCGGGAGCTTCGTTACCCAAGCTGAACCTCGAGGCGGTAGGGTTTTCCCTGGGTGGGATCAAACAAAGCCAAACTCCTTTTGCATTCGATGTTGAAGATTTATTTCTGAAAATCAATAATTTGGAGCATAACCTCCCTGATGGGTTGCATCAACTTTTTGCCCGAGAGTTGAGCTTATCGCTGATCAACCGCGAAATTGCCCTTCTCGATTTGTTCATTGAACCGGTTGAAGCTGATGCAAAGTCAATTCGTAATTTATACACGGTAACGGTCCCATTGGTGAAACTGCATTCAAGACAAGTTGAGCACCTTTTTTCGAGCGATACAATAAGGATCGACCATGTTCAATTTTTCAACCCCGATATTGCAATAAAATTTGGAGAAAGGGCGGGTTCTGGCACTCCACTCAACGAGATCGATTTTTATCAATTTATTGAAAATAGGTTGGAATGGGTACAAATCGATGAATTCGTTATTCACAAAGCCAACCTGAACATGATTGCAAATAAAGCCGATCAACCAGGCCAAATAATCGAAAATCTTACCATTAATCTATTTGGATTCAGGGCTGATCCCTCATCTTATCGTGACCCTAAGAGAATTTTATCCTCCGAATGTTTCAGTCTTGAATTGGAGAAGCTAATAATAAACCATACCGACCAGGTACATCGGTTTATCATCAACCAAATGAAGGTAGATACCCGTAAGAACCTCATTACTACCGGTGTTGTTTCGTTCAAGCCCTTGAAAAAAACCATTGATCAACCCGACCTCGTTCGCGTGGATATTGTTGCTCAACGCTTACAATTCTCGGGTTTTTCATTTTTAAACGCTTATCATCGCCAGGTGTACCCCATGAAATCCTTGTTGCTCGATCAGCCCGTGGTGCAAGTATGGGAAAGGAAAAGCCAGGCAAGCACTGGAAAAAAAAGAGACCAGAGTATTCTGTTGGAAAAAGTCAGCCCTTATCTGAAGGGAATTTATGTCGATAATGCCCGAATTACAAAAGGGGAACTTCATTATCATTATAATAATGAAAAACAGGAAGAAGGGCTATTTTCAACCCACTTTAATTTCGATTTAAAAGAACTTTCGGTCGACAGTGTTACGTTTTATAAAACCGATAAATTTTTCTTTGCACGCGATTTCAATCTGTATTTTTCGGCAGTAAAATTAGATCTTGCCGACCGGCTTCATGTTCTACAAACCGATTCAGTTTCACTTTCCAGCCAGGGCCAAACAGCCGAAGTTTTCAACCTGATGTTGAAGCCATTGGTGGTTCACCCCGATTCACTGTTCAGCAGCAGACAAAGCATGGTTTTCGACTTACACTTTCCAGTCATTAAAATGAAAGGGGCCGGTTTCCATCGTGCCTTCTTTGACAATGTTCTTGATATTGAAAGTTTTGACATTGAAAAACCCAAACTTTATTTTAAAAAATATGGGAAATGGGAACTCTCAGATGAAGAGAAGGGGAAAGAAAAGGATGAGCTTTATTCGCTTTTCTCCGATTTTCTTCTTCGTATTTCAATTCGGTCTCTCAACATGACCGATGGTGAATTGTTATATTATCAACACATTGAAAAAAAGAGGGATATCGATTTTTCAAATAAATTCAGTGTTAGATTAACCAATTTCGAATTGGATTCCCTTTCGTCGTCCCGAAAAAATAAATTGTTCTATTCCGATTTTATCGACTTGTCGTTGAAAAACCAAACTTTCGATATGGCCGATGGGATCCATCGTTTGGAAGCCAGTGAAATTGCAATTTTAACCGGCCAAAACCGCTTCTTCATCCGCGATGTCAAACTCTTTCCCGATATGAAATCGGATGCATTTAAAAGAGCCCCGGTTGCGTTTTTTGCTACCATCCCCCTGATTCAGGCCGATGGGGTTAAAGTGGCCGATGTATTCACCAAAGGAAACATTCCTATTGAACGCCTGTTGTTGCTTAAACCTCAAATCCAGGTCCTTTTTCAACCACAACTGAAAGGGTTGGATGCCGATACCCTTCAAAAGCCGATCATTATTCCAAAAAAATTGAGCCAACTAACCATTGGAACAATTATTATTGAAGACGGCAACCTTAGACTTACCGATTATCTTGAAGGAAAATTTGACAATTTTGCCCAAACAGGCATTAATTTCCTACTCGAAAATCTTAAGGTTAACAAAGCAAAAAAACAATTTTTAACCCAGTACGAAAACTTTGAAATTATTCTCGACAATGCCCGATTCAATCTTACCGATCAACTTCACACACTAACCGTGAATCGACTGAATTACAATTTAAAACAGTCGGACTTGAGTGTAAGCGGCTTGCATGTAAAACCCAAGTCACAGGATGGGACCGGGAAGAGTCGATACGATGTACTGATTCCTTTTTTGTCGTTAAAGTCGATTGCTTTCGATAAACTGATCAAAGACCGGGTATTGCATGCTTCGGAACTGAACCTGACCAATCCCATGATCGGGATTGATCAACCGGAATCGCTGACAATTAAAAAGATAAAACCTTATCAATTAAATTGGTATCCCAAGATAAGTAAAGAATTGAAGGAGGTCTCGATTAAAAAAATCAAGTTATTGAATGCCGACCTGGAACGAATGCAACAATCAAGTACCCGCTTGAAAAACATGAACCTGAGCGCTGGTAATTTCTTACTAAATGAAAAAACAAATCAGGAGGAACGTCTCTTGTATTGCGAACAACTTGAATTTGAAATGGGAAAAGTAGCGGGAAAAACTAAAAACGGTTTTTATACCTATTCTTTGGAGCGCATAAATGCTGACAATTCAGGCCTCATTTCGATATCCGGTTTTGAGTTGAAACCTGCTTTGCCAAGAGAGCAATTCTTCAGAAAAAAAGGATTTCAGGACGATTACTGGAATATTGGGCTGCGCAAGGCCGAAATCAAGGGATTTGAATTAAAAACCTACTTTGACACCAACGAGTTCAGGGCCAGCTACCTTGGTTTGGATTTTGACACTGTTACGGTTTTCCGAGACAAGAGATTGATGATCAACCCTGAACGCAAGGGAAAACTTCCTCAGCAGCTTCTTCGGGAAATGAAACAAAAAATCAACTTGGATTCTCTGGCATTATCTTGTCCGAAACTAACATACAGGGAATGGGAAATTGAAGCTCTAAACGAAAGTCATGTGTTTTTCACCCAGATCAAAGCCAAAGCGAACAACATCACCAACTTGCCACCAATAGTCAGAAAGAATCCAACCTTGAGCTTTGAATTAACCAGTTGGTTGATGGGGGAAGGGCCTTTAACGGCCGACCTCCGGTTTGACCTACTTTCCGATAGAAATCCTTTTCATTTTAAAGCTTCTTGCGGAACAACCGCTTTGCTCAAACTTAACCCTATTATAGAACCTGGAATGAAAATTTCGGTAAGGGAAGGGATTTGCCGTAAGCTTGAGGTTGATTTTGTAGCCGATGAAGATAGTTCTTCCGGCAGGATGGGTTTTGCCTACGATGGATTAAAAATCACCGTTTTAAGTGCAAAAGAAGGAATGATCAAAGAGGAGCGTTTCTTAAGCTTTTTGGTCAACAACCTTGCCTTGAAAGATCAAAACCCGAAGCAGGGGAAGGAGATGATCCCTGTTGAATTTAACAATGCCCGCGACAAACAACGTTCGGTGATAAATTACATCTGGCGTTCGGTGTATGCCGGGATCAAAGAAACCTTCGGGTTAAAGGAAAAAGAAAAGAAGGAAAGGGATCATTGATCGTTGGGCCCAACCAGATCGAGAAAATCTTCTTCTTCCCTTGGGGCAA
>CAZSIK010000241.1:5348-6584 GCA_964606515.1 uncultured Prolixibacteraceae bacterium | reverse complement strand
TATTTTGTTTATTGTGAAAAATGAGCCCTTTGTGGTACTGTTTGGCCTATCGGGCAAAAACAAGGAACCCTATAAACAAAATATTGTTTCTTAGTGGGTTGGGATTGTAAATTCGGTAAGCTTTTTACGGCTTCGCCCCGTCAGTCACAATGAATTTGCTCCGACAAGGCTTTTTTTTCGTTGGTTTAGATTGCAATTAATCGTTAGTATAAAGTTTAAACATGCAATGCTAAACATGAGCAACAAAAATACTCAAAAAACAATATCCTGTATCTAATATGAACTATTTTTATACTCAGATTTTTTTTAACGGGTCAGTCAGCGCAAATAGTACCCCCTATACCATGCAATAAACTGGTCAATCCCTTTTTGTACCGGGGTGTTGGGTTTGTAGCCAAGGTGGTTGATCAGGTCGTTTACATCGGCATCGGTACGAGTAACATCGCCTGGCTGAATGGGCAAGAGTTCTTTAATAGCTTGCTGTCCCAGGGCTTTTTCGATGGCCCCAATAAACTCCATGAGGTGCACGGGTGAAGAATTACCAATGTTATACACTTTATATGGCGCTGTTTTGCTGCATGATGCATCGGGAGCTTCTCCAAGGGATTTTTCGGCAGGATGGTCGATAACCCGCATTACCCCTTCGACAATGTCGTCGATATAGGTAAAATCGCGCTCCATATTGCCATGGTTGAAGATTTTTATGGCTTGTTTGTTCAAAATGGCATGGGTAAAAAGGAAATAGGCCATGTCGGGCCGTCCCCAGGGACCATAAACAGTAAAAAAACGGAGCCCTGTTGTGGGTATGCCATACAAGTGGCTATAAGTATGGGCCATAAGCTCGTTACTCTTCTTCGTGGCCGCATACAGGCTAATCGGGTGGTCGACACTGTCGGCTGTCGAAAGTGGCATCTTGGTGTTATTGCCATAGACACTCGAAGAACTTGCATACACAAGATGTTTGATGCTGTGATGCCGGCAAGCCTCAAGAATATTAAGGAAGCCCAGGATGTTGCTTTGTATGTAGGCATGCGGGTTTTGTAGACTGTACCGTACACCAGCCTGGGCAGCAAGATTGCATACCGCATCGAACTGTTCGGTTTCGAATAGCTGGTTGATCTGTTCTGAGTCTTCGAGGTTCATGCGTACGAAGCTATAGTTGGGGTATTTCGTGCTTTGCACACGGGTATACCATTGTTCCGAGTCCCGACTGATTCCTGTCTCGGCAAGGCGGGC
>CAZSIK010000241.1:0-5284 GCA_964606515.1 uncultured Prolixibacteraceae bacterium | reverse complement strand
GTTGATGTTGTCGATTCCAACCACACTGTCGCCTCTCTTCAGGAGCTGTTGGGCAAGATGGAATCCGATAAATCCGGCTGTTCCGGTTACAAGAATTTTCATGAATGAATTGAATGGTTAATGAATAAGTGAATAAGTGACTGAGTTCATAAGTGCATCGGTGCCTGGGTGCGGGGGGGGTAGTGTGCTCAGGAGGAGGTTGTTGTGGAAGGCCCCGGCAATGGGTTTATTCAATTTGATTGTTTATCTTCCATTAGCCTCCTTTGGCTGTTCCCATACAGATAATCCTATTTTTTCTTTCAACGATTTCAGGTAGCGTTGTACTGATCGACTCGATAAGCCTGTTGTTTTTGCTAATTTAATGGCCGATAAATAAGGATTGCCCAGTATTGCCATTGTTGTTTGCATTGAAAATAACATCTAATTGTTTGATATATTGTTTGTTTTCCTCAATGTAGTAAATTATGGGAGTGGTATCGAGAGAAAGTGTTTTGTTCTTAAATTCATCTATTAATCCCATGATTAGCAATCTGTTGACATGTATGTTTTCGTATCGATATTATTCCAAATTTCCTTGCCTAATCCTTTAATATTTGTGATTGATTTTATTTGAGTAGGATTATGGTCAGTTTTTATCATCCTCACTACTTTAGCCAGTATATCTATTTTGTTGTAGTAGTCAAGTAATGCAATTTGATTGATTATTTGATCGATATTTATTGTTTGTGCCATTTTTTTAACTTGTATTTGTTTTGTTCATAAGTTAATAAAAAAAAGCTTAAAATTTATAAATCAGTTATATAAGTGTTACTTGAAATGTGACATATATGCTACAGGTTATTGGTGAGTTTCAATATCGTGGCCCTCTTTAAAGAACTCGCAGCCGGGGAAAAAGTCGTCGGGCAATTCGGGGTTGTTGTTCGGGTCGGTTACGGCAGTAAGCTTCCTGCCAATTTGTTTAATGGCTTCGAGGTGCCTGGGGGCCACGAAACCTGCGGTGCCGATGATGGCGAAAGTGGGGGTTGGTAGGGAGTGCATAAGTTAAAAAGTTCCTTAGTACCTGAGTTCCTAAGTATCTGATTGTCTGAGCGCCTGAGTATCTGAGTTCCTGAGTAAAAAAGATAGAGACGTTTTTACGTGTTTTATTTCATCGTTTTCAAGTTACGGTATTCGGCATGACAAAACGAAGATTCGAAGACCCAAAGGGGGTTTCGTCCTAAGGCCTATATTGGGATAAAGGCTCCCGCAGAAGGTGCAAATGCACGCGGAGACAAATTTCTTCCCTCATTGTCAATTGTCCATTGTTGGTTTAAGTAAGGAACCCAATTCTTTTCCTTTGCGATTAACTCTGCTGTAGCTTGTCTTTTTCCAGGAGGTAATTGATTGCCTCATAAACATCGGTAAACCGGCTTTCAATTTCCTTAAGCCTTTCAGTGAGCTATTTGTAGGTTAAAGCATATTGCCTGATCATAACAAAAGCCCTCATTATAGCGATGTTAACATTTATAGCTTTTTCGGAGTTAAGGATGTCGCTCAACATGGCCAATCCTTGTTCAGTAAAAGCATAGGGCGTTGCTGAAACATTGCGTTTGCCTGAATATGCGGTCACAAATTGTGACCGCAAAGTTTCCCACTCCTCTTTTGTAAGGCGGAACATAAAGTCAATCGGAAATCGTTGTAAATTTCTTTTAACTGCTTGGTTCAGTGCTTTTGTAGCTACTTCGTACAGTTCGGCAAGGTCGAAATCGAGCATTATTTTTTGCCCCCGAACTTCATAAATCTTATTCTGAATTACCTGTAATTCCATGGTGGGCTGGAGTATTTTCTGTTTTTAGAGGTTAAGTGCCTGAGCACCTGAGTAAAATACGAGGAACGGCTGCACGAAGGCACATTGAATTTTTCATAGCACCACCAAATAAATCGGCCTTAATGAAGTTTAAGAGCATATTGCGCGACCAATTGTTTTCGTATGATTGTTCTATATAAAACTTTGCTTCATCTAAAGATTTTACTTTTGATGTAATTTACAAGTTATGTCTCCATGGCAAAAGAGTAACGCTGTGTTGCGCTTTTTCATCTCCCAATGTATAAGAGCATTAAAACTTTGGCACCTTTAACGGAGAGCCCATCTTTTCATCAGCTGCACCACTCAGGAGGCCTGGTATTGTACCATGCAGTGGTTTAAGCGCAGGACAGCCAGTGTTCTTGCAGGTTGAGATCCTGCTTTCTGTGCTTTCTGGGAGAGAAACGATGAGCCAATTATAAGAATCAATATTCGGTTGAAATCAAGAAATCGGCAATATGTTTGTGTCGGATTCCTTCAATATTGTCGTGCCAGTTTTCCTCCATGGTTACCACGTATTTAGGATGATTATCTTTGATGGCAAACAGGGGAGAAAATTCCCTTTCGATTGTACTTTGTTCTGTCATTTTAAAGGCAACTTGTATATACAGTTTTTTTTCCATTTTTTCGGCAACAAAATCAATCTCTTTGCTATCGAGTTTTCCAACATAAACACTGTATCCCCTGCGTTTCAGTTCCAGCATCACAATGTTTTCAAGTACACCTGATATGAGCCGGTCTTTAAAGCCCATTACCGAATAAAGCAGCGATTGATCGCCCACAAAATATTTTTCATTGGTCTTCAATATTTCTTTTCCTTTCAGATCGTAACGTGGAATTCGGTAGATGATGAATGCGCCCTCGAGGGCATTCAGGTAATTATAAACGGTATTGAGATCGATTCGCCGGTTTTGGCTTTTAAAATAGTCGGACACGCTTTTGGCCGAGAAGCTATTTCCAACGTTATCGAATACGAACTTTACCACACGTTCGAGCAGTTCTACATCGCGAATTCCATTGCGCTGTATTGTATCGCGCAATATTGCTGAAGAATAAATGTCGTAAATGGCTTTGTAGGCCATTTCATCAGAATAATCGCCTACATGTAACGCAGGGAAGCCTCCTTTTCGTAAAAAAAGATTAAATTCTTTGTATAGGTCAGGCTTCTCAACTTTAGCATATTCAAGCCTGAATTGTAAATATTCGCTGAATGAAAGCGTATAAACAGGTATTTCGATATATCTCCCAGCCAGATAGGTTGCCAACTCGGAGGAGAGAAGGCGTGAATTTGAACCTGTGAGGTAGATGTCGGTGTCGAAATCGACACGGAATGAATTGATTGCTTTTTCCCAGGTGCTTACTTCCTGTATTTCATCAAGTAAAATATAAAACCGCTGCTTGTTGTTGATTTTACTTTTAATGTATTGGTGCAAATTGGAGGCATCATCGATTTCAGAATATTCAAAGCTCTCAAAATTGATCAGAATAATGTTGGATTCTTTTACTCCCCGGTGAATAAGTTCTTCTTTGATGTGGTTAAGCAATACCGATTTTCCGCTACGGCGTAAACCAGTAATGATCTTGATGAAGGGCTTATCGATGTAACTTGCCAGTAGCTTAAAATATGTTTGTCGGTTAATCATGCCTGTTTTTAGGGTTGTGACCACAAATATAGTTTATTTATATGTATTTTAAAGGCTATACCCATAAGAATGTAATGAAAAAATACATCGTGGCCAATAAAGAGAGAAATAAATTCGTTCTATTCCTTTTTTACCGTTTACTGTTTTTTTCGACTAAAGTTTTCCATCAACTAATGAATTATCAAGCATCCCTTTTACATCATATTTTACGGTGCCAATGTTTTTATGGGATTTGAGGTCGAGCGAAAGGAATTGGTTGTGGGCAACGGCAATTATGATGGCATTTCACTTCGACAAGCTCAGGGAGCGTATTTATAATAGTTTGATTGCTAAAATAATACCGAATTCAGATCGGGTAAAAATTTGTCGGGCAATTCGAGGTTGTCGTTCGGGTCGGCCACGGCAGTAATCTTCCCTCCAATTTGTTTAATGGCTTCGAGGTGCCTGGGGGCCACGAAACCTGCGGCACCGATATGGGCGAAGGCGGGTGTTGGTATGGAGTGCATAAGTATATAAGTTTATGAGTGCATGAGTACCTGAGTGCAGATAAGGGCGAAAGTTTTCCTGGATGATTTTAAATATGAAATTGGGATACTTAATATTTTGATTGGAGCTGCAAATCGGATTGTATTCTTTCAAGAACCTGTAAAAGAGGAGGAATATCCGAGCATCCCTGTCCCCCTAAAGGGGGAGTGCAGTGCAAGCGTGAAAAGTAGTGCATTAAACCTTATTTTCAAATTGTCGAATTGCCAAATGATCCTCAACTTTTTATATGAATGAGGGTTTCTCTTTAGATGCTCCTCAACTTGTTTTTTTATATCTTTTGCCTGTTGATAATACAAATTAGTTTCTTCCATAGATGGTTTTCCCCAAGGCATCAGTCCCATTTCACCCAGATAACGTGCATCGATATATAGGCGGTCAATTTCAGCAATAAGAGCTTCGTTGTAGATAAGGATTATGATTTCTTCAGTTTTATAAATGAGTGTTTGTAGGTTATGTGTTTTAACAGTAACTGAACAGAATTCTTCAATAATCGCTTTTAGTGATTTCTCTATGGCTTGTTGACAATGGAAAGCCATAATGTTTGTCAGGCTATCGTCGGACTATAGTCTTTCAACCGTTTTTAAATCATCTGTTGCGGCTTTTATCCAATCAATGGTTGACGGTTTCATAAAGGATTATTCCTTTTTGGTGGATTTCTTTAAAGAAAGAATTGCCATTTTCTTGAAGTTTCAAAAACATAGATTTTGTATAAACCATTAAATCAATAGGTGTGTTTTTTCTAAACTTCTTGATTAGAGGATTGAACCGATGATAAATAATCATTTTCTCGTGGTTCGATTCAGGTATAAATTCATCTTCAGTCACCACAATAATATCAAGATCACTTTCTTCGTTGGGTTTTCCATAAGCATACGAACCAAAAAGAATGATCTTTTCGGGTTCGGCTTTTTTGAGTTCTTCAACGATAAGGAGTATGTATTGCTGATAGTTCATATTTCCAAAGGTTATGATTTTACTTTTAGAAAGAAATTGCTTAGTTCATAAGTGACTGATTGCGGACGATCCTTTGCTTCGCTCAGTAGAACAGGGTAAATTTAAATAACCACGAAGGACACGAAGGTTGAAACACAAAGGGGAAAAGGTTTCGGCCTACGGCCTTATATAGAACCGCAAAAAGGGGCTCGGCCTGCGGCCTCAAAGGGATCATTTTTCCTTGCTTATGGTACAATTCGTAATTTGAAATCTGTAATCTGTAATCTGAAATCTGTAATCTGAAATCTGTAATCTGTAA
>CAZSIK010000240.1:0-6796 GCA_964606515.1 uncultured Prolixibacteraceae bacterium | reverse complement strand
GCAGGAACATTTCGTCCCCCTGATAATCGTCAAACCGGTCATCAGCGTTAAAGTAATGGACCTCGGTTGTTGAAGAGGCATGAATCCTTTCAGCAAATCCATTGGGAATAAACCATCGTTCTGAAAACAAGCCCCCTCCAACATGCGAATTCCCAATACGGATATTATTATTTACAAACTCCGGGAAGAAACTGGAAACATCCATTCTAAGACGTTTGGTAGAAATCATTCGTTCGACATCGATGTTATAGACCAGGATATTATCAATTTCGTGATAAACCCCGTTCACCGCATCGTTATCGAAATTATCAGTCAGTCGGATCGCCTTACCTGACGCGGGAATCATATTAAAGACATTGTATTCATTTGATGTGCGGAGGGTACGGACTTCCAGCAAAGTATTAGGGCACAGCGTCTCAAGGTACTCGAACATATCGACAACCTTTACCGAGTGCGACTCACCAGTTGATTCATAATTCATCCCTGTGTTATCATATTTTTCAACAAACAGCCTCATGGGCAACTTCTTGTTGAGCAGGTGATAAGCTATAAACCGGTTTAGACTGTTCTTCCTGTTTGTCGGGTCTGTTATCGACGCATCCTCAGGATACATTTGGTCGTAAACCTGACTTGCATAAGATTTCAGTTCATCTAAATTGCTAATGCCATTTGCCGCAAAGGTTGCGTTACTCTCCATCAATGCAGTGAACCCATATTTTCTCTCCCTGGGAATCCTAACCCTTGCATAATTATAGATTTCACCTGCATTTTCCCTTGCTACCCATTTGGGGTCAGGAATATAACTTTCATCTTTAATCAGGCTGATATTCTGATCGAGGCCGGTTGCCACTAATGCTTCATAAAAAAGTGAAAAATTTTTATCATTAGCTATCACCTCAACCAAGGTATTGTCGGAGGGAGATACTACCTCGCTAATGGCATGAATGATCCCATTATGAGCCTCAATATCCTTTTCAATGATTTTTGAGGTCGTATTTATCGTGAACACAAGCCCGGTTTCATCAGAGGAAATTCCAATATCCACAAACCGTCCGCTCATGGTTTGTTTGGTTAAGAAACCTTCAACAAAATCTTGGGTGGTAACGGGAAAGTTCTTGATAATATGATCATAAACGATTTTTTTAAGCTCTTTGACCGGAAAATCAGTAAACGAATTTTTCCCTTTGCTTTCATAATACCGTTTCATAGCCTCGTTGTTGGGAAGGAAACAAGTATAATCACCATAGGCATTCAGCAATCCCATTACTCCTGTTGTATCAAGAACAAGTGCGAATTCGGAGTATTTTTCAGGACGGTTTTTAATGTACTGACCCACTGTTTCTCCTGTGAATGTATAGAAATCTTCACCAACATCATCGCTGTTACACGCCGGAAAAAGGAAAATTATTGTAATCAATAGGATGATTGTAACTGGTACTCCATTCCCTCTGTAGCGTACTTTCGCTAACCTGTTTCGAATGATTGATAAATTCATTTTATTGATTTTAATATCCATACCTTTACTAATTATTCGCACCTTCACTGTTTACCTTATAAAATTCATTTTGCTCAAGGGCAGAGTTTGCCTTTAACTCATCGGTATGCACAGGTAAATACAAAGCGTCCATAACCGACATTTTTGTTGATTGCCCAGAGCCCCCTCCGGTGAATTTTTTTGTGACATAGCTCAAAAGCGGCGCTGGTGAATTTACGCGTCGCGCCAGCCGCATCAGGTCGAACCAGCGTTTTCCTTCGAACATCAGTTCGCGTTGGCGTTCTCTTAAGATCAATTCATCGAGTTTGAGTTTTGATGTGTAATTATCGGCCATTAACTCTTGTTCACCCTCTTCTGTATTCGACCTCATGTATATCGTGTTGATAAGATCAACAGCTTCTTCATTATTCGTATTGAGTTGGATCAGCGCTTCTGCTTTCATCAGGTAGATTTCGGATAAACGGTAAACGATCCAATTGGCCGTTACATTTCGATAATAATAGGTGCTAACCTTTGTAGTGGCATTTTCCGTCCTTTCGGCGCCGGCATATTTGAACACATAATAACGATCACCACCGAATTCCTGGCGCAGAAAATCTTTCTCGCGCAGATCCTCTGTGCTCTCTTTACTGCTTCCAATCATGTAGTTGAACGGACTGTATTTTCCTGTTACCAAAATGCCGGGGAAACTCCACTGACCTGTTGGGTTTCCATAGGAACCCAGGAAGTCGCGCACTACCCAGTTGAACATCTGGTCGTCGTCAAACTGTAATTCGAAAATGCTTTCCTCAGAGTTGCCCTGATAAAAAACTTTGGAAATTACATCCTCGCCGGGAACGAGTTTTAACTTTGACTTTGTATCGTTTAGAATTAAATCGCACATTTCAACACATTTGCTGTACTCTTCCCTCCACAAGTAAATGTCGGCCAACAGAGCCCTAACAGCATTGGTGGTGATCCTGCCTTTAGTATATGCAGTAGTTTCGTAACTGTCGCGCGAATATTTCAATGCGGTTTGCAGATCGTTCACTATATGGTCGAGGATGAAATCTTCAGAGGATTGAGGTATATTGTATTCCTGGGCATCGTCGATACTCGGTTGATCCATCCATGGAACTTTTTCAAAAGTGCGTACCAGGTAAAAATACATCAATGCGCGCAGGGTAAGCACCTCTGCTTCCATAGAATGCAGCTTCGATTCCGTGAAATTGGCATCGAGACCAACCACTCCCGGAGCAAAGTGCAGGAAGTTATTGCAATTATTGATTACAGTATAGATGTTGCCCCATCTGCAATACCAATTATCGGCAGATATATCTACATTGAGCATTTTATACATGTCGGTTGGCATGCTTCTCCCATAGGTTACATTGTCTGAACGCAGTTCACCCCAAACCAACATCCTGTTCATCACTTCACCCTCGGTCATTGAACGATAACACGCTGCCAGTACCTGGTTTACCTGGCTTTCGTTTTTCCAGAAATCATCAAGTACGATTTCACTTTCAGGCTTTATGTCGAGCCAGTCGGTACAACCCGATAATACGATTATAAGGCCTGCTAACGATAATATTGAGACTAATTTTTTCATCTGTACATTCAATTAAAAGGTCACTGAAATTCCTATAGTCGCATCCTTCGAACGAGGTGTAGGAGAATTATCGGTACTTACCCCAAATGAGCCGTAGCCAACCTCAGGATCCACTCCCGTATATTTTGTCAATACCCACAGGTTGTTAATTGTAAGGTAAAAACTCACCTGTTGCATCTTCAACTTATTCAGTTTCTCTTTTGGGATCGAATAGTTAAAAGTAAGGTATTTCATTCGTAAAAACGAACCGTCTTCAACATATCGGTCACTGCCCAGCCAGTTGTAACCATAGTTGTATAGTGCACGGGGCATTTCAGTAACATCACCATCTTTTCTCCATCGCCAGTTCACCGCAATGCTTTGATTGTTCAGGTAATACATGTTTTCAGCATTCATCCGGGCTATATTAACGATCTTGTTCCCATAACGGAAGTTGAAAAACGCCGTTAAAGAGAAGTTCTTATAACGGATGGTTGAACCAAAACCACCATTCACTTTAGGATTAGAGTTTCCAAGATATACAATGTCTAATTCATCAATCGAACCATCGTGGTTTATGTCCTCGTAAATGGCATCACCACCCCTGAACTGGTATTCGTTGCTTTTACCATAGGCAAAGTACATCGGTAACGGATTATTTTCTTCATCGGTAAATACGTACCCATGTTCATCCCGGGCTACCGGAGCATTTTCCTGAACGCCAGGAATATACTTATTGTATTGGTAAACACCTTTAAAACGAAACCCGTAAATAGACCCATAGGAGTTCCCTTCCTGTATTCTTGATAAATAAGTACCGTTTGTGTAGTCGTAGTCGGCATTGTAGTTTGCAAGGATGTCATCCCTCAATTCCACAATCGTATTCACATAATTCGACAGGTTGAAGTTAAAATCCACCGTGAAGTCTTTTACGCGGATCGCACTGTTGGTGAAAAAGTTTAATTCCCATCCCTTATTACCCATGGTTCCTACATTCTGAACCGGTACATTTCCGAACCCGGAAGTACTCGGAACTTTCAGGTTTTCGAACAGGAGGTCCTCAGTCAGTTTATTGTATATATTGATATCGAATACAAAACGATCTTTAAACAATCCAAGGTCAATGCCATAGTTTAATGAGGTTGATTTTTCCCATCTCAGGTCGGTCAGTTGGAGTGTTGTTGGCCGGGTTGCTGGCATATCCATATAACTTCCATACGGTGAGTACCGACTGTAGTGCAGGTATTCTGATTTTGGCGGGTTTCCATTGACCCCCCAACTGGGACGAATCGCCAAGGTACTCAGCCATTTTTTAGTTGAACTCATAAAACTTTCGTCAGATATGATCCATTTTGCAGAAACTCCCGGAAAATTTCCATACTTGTATTTTTTCCCGAATTTTGTACTGCCATCCCTGCGAAAAGTTAAACCCAGAATATACCTGCTCTTGTAAGCATAATGCGCCCTGAATGTGAATGCATTAGACCGATAGGCAAACCTGCTTGTGGAAATACCTGTTGGATATCCCTGAGCCGAAGCGTCAACAATATCGCCGGAAGGAAGGTTTGTAACTCCTATACCCTGAGAAGCGCTGTTTCCGGTAATAATCTCAAATGAGCCTTGCGCTAAAAAGAAATGATCGGGATTGTAAATTTTAGGCTGCCAGTTAAAACCATTTTCGATCCTGACCGTTAAATTCTCCGAATCGTAACTATCCGCAAGGTTAATATTCCCGTTGTTCCAGGGTGCATTGGAAACCTCTGCGGGAAGGAATTTACTCACTTTATCGTTGTTTAAATCGAACGAAACGTCCAGGTTGTATTTAAGGGTTTGAACCTCCGGGTCCAGCAGGTCGTAAAGTAACCTGAATATGGGCCGGACACGGTAGTTTTTAAGGTTGTTGGTGGCCAGATTGGCTAGCGCTACCGGGTTACGCAGATCCCGTTGATCGGCATGGAGATTCGATAAGCGCGAGATACTATAAAATACGTCCATGTTGTTCCCTTCCAAATCCTGCTGATAAACACTGACATTGGGCATTTTTTTATACGCGATTGACAGAATACTCAACTCATCAGGCAAATTTGTGTTACCACTACGATCTGCTCTCCAGTTTCTATTATTATCTGTATAAAAGAATGATAATTCAGAAATAAACTTGATTCGCTCTGAAACAGAATAATCAAGATAAGCCGTTGAGGTTATCCTACTCATACTCTGTCCGATGACAGTACCGATTTGATTCAAATATCCGCCTGAAACCCTGTACCGTGCCCGAGAACCACCGCCTGATACATTCAGATAGTAGTCTTGTTTAAAACCCGTTTGGGTCACTTCTTCCACCCAGTCGGTGTTATTGTTGAAATTTTCGTATTCCGAATAGGTAGGATCGTACATAAATTCACGGACATTAGCAGCGCTTTCATCCTGTTGTGGATTGAAATAAGCCTGTTTAATCATCATCGAGTAGTCGTCACCGTTTAACATTTTCAGCCCTTTGGGTTGTGTTGCCCCTGTAAACCGGTACGAAAATTGAACACGGGTCGGCCCTTGGGCCCCCTTTTTCGTTTTGATTACCAGTACGCCGTTAGCTCCCTTCGAACCCCATACAGCAGAGGAAGCAGCATCTTTTAATACGGTTATCTCTTCAATATCATCGGGGTTAATGCTTAACATGTTGGCATATTGTTCCTGGTTTGCCACGGCAAAATCAAACGACGGATCTACCTGGATTTCATACGGAATCCCGTTTACAACAATTAAAGGCTGTGTATTGGCATTGATCGAGGAAGTTCCCCTGATCCTCATGGTTGCCCCCGAACCAAGGTCTCCCGAGTTGGAGACAATGTCCAAACCGGCAACGCGGCCTTGAATTGCATCATCGAGCGAGGTAATCTGTATCCCTTCGAATGCTTTTGAGCTGAGGGTTTGGACTGCTGTCGATACTTCACGTTGAGGAACCTCAAAGCTACCATCAGAAACCCTTTTTTCGGCTTTCACATCGATCCCGGAAAGCATTTGCGATTCCTCATCCATTTTAACGTTGATCACACTTTGGGTACCGATTTTTCGGCTTTGTGTCACAAAACCTATAAAACTAAAAAAGATATTGTTTTCAGGATTCTTTATTTTCAGAACATATCCCCCGTTTATATCGGTAATGGTTGAACTTATAATTCTCTTTTTATCGTCAGCCTCGTAAACGTTTGCTCCCGGCAACGTCTGACCATCTGTTGCCGAAGATACCGTTCCCTTCACCACTCGCTCTGTTCCTGATTTTTGTCCCAACGAAACAAAGGGTATGAGCAGATAAAAAAACAGAATGGTTCCAACAATTTTTAATTTCATATCTGTTGTCATTTTATTCAAACCTCAAAACATTATCAATCTGGTGGATAACCGCAGTAGAAGAAGTAACAATGGATGAATTCGAAAAATCAGTACCGGTACCTGTTCCGTCAATTTCCCGATAAGCCTGCGGGCTACCACTGTAAATATAATCGCGTGTCAGAATATTGTATAATCCGTTGGCAATGATTAGATTAGCTGAACCCCAATTTTCAGTTTCCAGTTTTATGTTGTTGCCGTTGCAGTTAATCCCCAGCCTGTAATATTTATCTTTGTAGGTTCTGAATTGTGTTTCTTTTTCGTCTAGTTTGATTGTGGCTGTTTGGTAAAGCTTGTAATAGGTTTCACCATCAACAAACAATGAATTATCCTGGAAGTGGTAC
>CAZSIK010000239.1:0-6816 GCA_964606515.1 uncultured Prolixibacteraceae bacterium | reverse complement strand
AAAAAATCTATTTATTGAGAAATTATTTTTTATTTTTCAATGCTGAATCCTACTATTAATGGTTTTACTCATTCCATTAGTACATAATAAAACAGCATTGTTCCAAGCTCCCTTGAAAGTTAACCCGGTGTTGATCCCAATACCGGGTTTTTAATTTTGTTATTGTATAAAAAATGGATTCGTTGAAATTCAAAAAAATGTACCTTTGAATGTCTTTTTAGCTAAATCAGTTCAAAGAATTTTTAACCTATTGTTTATAAAACCATGAGAAAGAATTGGATTCGAACCCTATTAATGGGGCTCAGTTTCACATCGGTGCTCTTTGTGTTTCAAGCTTGTTATGGCACCCCTCAGGATTTTGGCGCCGATATTCTTGTTGAAGGGATTGTAAAGGCAAAACCTAGCGGAAACGCGTTATCAGGCATTAAAGTGACAATCGAAATGCCCGGCCAGGATAAACAATATGCTTACACCAACGAATCAGGGAAATTTTCGATGTATACCCTGCCTTACGGTTCAATTCCGGTTAATTTTTGCGATACCGTCGGCACTTTCTTGCCAAAAGATACTGTACTTCTTAATAAGGGCAACAATCTTTTTATAAGCATCGAGCTTGAACCTGGCAACTAATGGCATTCATCGGCAAGTACTTTGACCAATGGCTCCATTCAGCCTACCGTCACTTCGAAACCCAAAGCCATCCTTTAAACTATCTTTTCTGGGAATGCACGACTAGGTGCAACCTGCATTGCCTTCATTGCGGCAGCGATTGCCGGTCTGAAAGCACCTATCACGATATGCCCTTTCCCGATTTTGAACAAGCCCTCGGCACCTTGCCAAAAAACTATACCAACCTTCTTGTGGTCATTACCGGTGGAGAGCCCTTACTGAGAACCGACCTTGAAGATTGTGGATTTGCCTTGCGTAAAAAAGGATTTCGTTGGGGAATTGTATCCAATGGCTTTGCTTACACCGCGGAACGGCATAATTCACTTTTGAATGCAGGCATGGGTGCCCTAACCATTAGCCTCGACGGCCTCGAGGAGGAGCACAATTGGTTAAGGAATCACAACAAATCGTTCAGCAAAGCACTTGTCGCAATCGAATTGGCGGCACATGCGCCCCGTTTGAATTTCGACGTAGTAACCTGCGTAAACCCTAAAAACATCGAAAAACTTGAAGCTATTGCTTGTTTGCTCGAATCGAAGGGGGTAAAAACCTGGCGCTTGTTTACCATTGCGCCTATTGGAAGGGCAAAGAATAACCCTGATCTTGGTCTTTCGGATAGAGAGCTAAACCATTTGCTTCAATTTATTGAAAATAAGAGAAAGAAGGGGAGAATGAAAGTACAATTCAGCTGTGAAGGTTATGTTGGATCTTTTGAAAAGAAGGTCAGAGACAGTTTTTTCTTTTGCCGGGCAGGCATCAACATCGGCTCGGTGCTGATTGACGGTTCCATTTCGGCCTGTCCTAATATCGACCGGAAATTTGTCCAGGGGAATATTTATTCCGATCATTTTTTCGACGTTTGGCAGGAGCGATTCAAACCATTCAGAGACCGAAAATGGATGAAAACAGGGATTTGCGCTCAATGTGCCCACTTTTCACGATGTAATGGGAATGGCTTCCATTTAAGAAGCTACAATTCAGACAACCCTCTTATTTGTCATTATCAACAAATTACATCTTATCAAGATAAAAAATAAATGGTTTTCTCTCCTTCCTGTTTTGAATGATCAAAAAAAAATGCAAATTTTGTACATCGAAAGGGAGCAAACGAGTTAGCATCATGATTGAGAGAACTGAGAAAAAGATGTATAAAGTGTTGAGAAATGTGGGAGTCAAACGTGATTTCATTTCTAAAGCACAACAAATTGATGACTTATACCTCGACGATTTCGACAAAGTGCTTCTGCACTATTATTTTGAAAACGAATTTAAGGTTCTTTTGAACCCGAACGAAGCCGATGAATTGGTAAACATGAACATGTTGTACCGCTATTTGTTCAGAAAAGGTATCGCTCGAAAGAAAACGGAGTAAAAAAACGGATGTTGAAAAAGGGAATTATTTTACTCGCCATATTATTGTTGCCTATGATACAAGTATTGGGGCAACCTTTCGAAGTAGGCCCATCCTTGGCCTCTTTCGATGAAATCCCTTCAAACATGTTATACCAAGAGTTTTGGGACCACATCAATATCGGGTATTATCAGCTTTCCGATGAATTGATACCCGACACCCTCGTGCTCGAAATACTACCGGTTGCATGGCCTGCTTTTGTTTTTCCCTCGCCCACTTCGAATAAAGTTATTTCGAGGTTTGGCAAGAGAGGATCACGATATCATTCGGGGACTGACATCAAAATAGCCAGCCGCGACACCATCGTGGCCGCCTTTGATGGAAAGATCCGCTTATCGCGCTCTTATCGTGGTTATGGGTACATGGTAACCATCAGGCATTTCAACGGACTGGAAACTGTTTACGGTCATCTGTCGAAAATTCTGGTTAAGGAAAACGATTGGATTAAAGCGGGTACCCCTTTAGGCTTGGGTGGACGCACCGGAAGGGCTACTACCGACCATTTGCATTTTGAAACTCGCATTCTTGGCGTTCCAATCAATTCAGAAGAATACATCGACTTTGAGAAACGGTCACTGAAAGCAAACATGCTTTATTTCGACAAACGGCAACGAAAACTGAGAAGCGAAATGTATGAAAGGGAACAATTCTACGATCCCATTCCTTTCCTGCCCTCGATTTCAAACATCAAGGTACTTCCTAAGCATTGATACCGGCTTGGCTAATTTTATCGTTGTTATTCAAGTTTAAGGTGGAAACAAGATATGAATTTCAACTGATTGGGAACCACACTAACATAAAGTGGTTTATACCCTAGAAATTCCCCATCGGCTTCAACGCAAATTTTACTTTCAGGATATAATGTGAGTTCTGAAGCAGTGAAGAAATTGAGATATCGGATCTTTTCAACTTTTCCACCCAAAATTTTGGGTAAACTCCTGATCAGTTTGTATTTCGAAATTTTTGCGGCCAGGGTGATATCTAACTTGCCATCATCAGGGATGGCATTGGGCGACATTTTAAAACCGCCTCCTTTATATTGGCCAATACCCAGCGTAAGGTTAAACAAAGGGGTTACGATTCGCTGATCGTTGAAATGGAGCAAAGTCCAGATGTTCTTATGGGTGAATAGTGAGTTCAATAAACCTCTCATATAAATTCCCTTCCCATTTTCACCCTTGTCCCTAAGAGGTTGGATGTATTGAATGACCTTTGCATCGAAGCCAATTCCTGCCGAGTTGATAAAATAACGACTTTCGGGTTGCGGGTTCCCGTTTTGAAATACAATCTTACCCACATCCTGCACGATGAAATGACCTTGTTTAATTTGACTTATGGCCTTTTTATAATCGCATGAAATTCCATGTGTTTTTATCCAATCGTTTCCTGTTCCAACCGAGATCATCGCCAACAAGATCTCATTTGGCGACACAAAGCGTTGATTCATCACCCCGTTGGCCACTTCATTCAAGGTACCATCGCCACCTACAACAATAAGACGACGAAAACCAGCTTCGACCGAACGCATAGCCAACTCCAACGCATCGAGCCTGAATCGGGTTCTGACCACATCAAATTCAAAACCATTGACCATTAATTCTTGCATGATGCCCGGCCAATCCTTCTCTGCCAATCCTCCGCCGGCATTAGGGTTTAAAATAACCCTCCAACCTTCCCATTTTTTTCCTTCCATGTGCTAAAAACGAATGTGGCGAATGTACACAAAAGAAGCGTTAACAAAGCTGTTGTAAAATATAATCAGGCCAAAAAGAAGATCTGCAAAACGAGGTTCTATTTAAATATTTATTAAGAGTGTTTGCTTTAAAGTTAAATTGTGGCATTACTCAATCTATTTTTTGATATTTGACAAAAAGAATTATGAGAATCCTAAAAGAGAATACGGTTGCTTTGCTTATCGACGTGCAGGAACGCCTTTTTCCCGCGATGCAGGATAAAAATGAATTATTGAACAATATCCAGGTCTTTCTTTCCGGAATGAGCGAACTACAAGTTCCTGTATTATTTAGCCAGCAATATACAAAAGGCTTGGGCAACACCCTGCCAGAACTTGTTGAAAGGATCTCGAACTTTCAATATATCGAAAAAATGTCTTTTAGTTGTTACGATGAGCCTGGTTTTGTAGAAAAGCTTGAAGAATGCAATGCAAGAAACGTTCTTATTTGTGGCATCGAAGCCCATGTTTGTGTTTTACAAACTGCCATTGATCTTAAAGCTGCCGGGTATTATCCTATCGTTTTATCCGATTGCATCAGCTCAAGGACTAAACACAACAAGAAATTAGCAATCAAACGTTTTGAAAACGAAGGGATCTTGATATCAGGCTATGAACCGGTTCTTTTTGAATTACTCAGAACAGCTTCATCGCCCTACTTTAAAGCCATTTCAAAACTAATTAAATAATAAACAAAGAGAAACATCAAGGGCAAACTTCCTGGTTTTTCGTCAGATCACCACGATTTCCACAGAAATTTCGCTTGATCCGGGGAAATGATTAATCAGTTTTTCATAGGTAAAACCATAAAAACGTGGGAATAATTGTTTGAAATAATTATTCCCACGTTTTTTATAGTCAAAGGTTAACCCCTCTTAAAACTTAGCCAATTCCTGCCGGCCAATATAGGCAAAATAACGGCGCAACGCATTAGTCATCAATCTCTTGTAATTAAGAGAGAAGTTGTTGGCATCAATATAACTTTTAATGAAATCCTGAACATCAGCTAAAGTAAATTCTTCCTGGGTCTTCGGGTTTAACCATCCAAAGAAGACATTCAAAAGACAAATATAAATTTTTATTGTCCCTTCACTGTATCCATTTTTAAGCGCGTAATTTTTGAACTCCTCAATTTTGACTTTCTGGATATCGGTAGGAGTTCCTGTTTTCACCCTTTTCCTTTTGGGTTTTCTTTCTTCACGCTTTGTATACACGTAATTATGGAAGGCATACGTATCGATCATCGCAATATTTTTCAGGTTATCGCAAATTGCATCGATCGTGTTTTCATCAATTGGCATGTGCCAAAAACGGTAACCGGTACTCCATTCAGCTCCTTCCAAATCTCTGATTGCAGCATCCACTTCGGGATTGTTTTGGCATAAAATTGCAACATGATCCCGTTTCCTAAATCGGATAGGTTGTAAAATTACTCTGGTTTTACGTCTCATTTTTAGTATTATTAAATTCCCCCTTGAAAATAGTAGCCTTCAAATATAATAAATAATTCTATTTTACAATTAATACGTCATTGAATTTTAATAATCTCTTAAAAAAAAATTACTGGTAGTTTTTTAATAACTCGAATTTTAGATAGGTTTGTACGATTTAAAAATGCATAGGGATTATGAAATTATTACTATTTATTAGCCTGACAATCATATTGCTGTACTTCTTTAAAAACAAAATGAAAAAACCGGGAAGTCTTGGTTTTTATTTATTCCTCGCCTGCGAGGGCCTTGCCTGGCTATTGGTTCATTCCCTGGAGTTTTGGGTTTATAGGCCATTGAAATTCAATCAATTATGTTCGTGGTTCCTTTTGTTGGTTTTTTTTTATTTAATGAGCCATAGTGTTAACAAATTAATAAATAACAAAACAATACGTTCAGCCCCATCGAATTCCGCTTTAGTCAAAACAGCCCCTTTACGAGATGGGTTACTGCTTACAGGAATATATTCAAAAATCAGGCATCCAATGTATTGCTCCTTAATATGCCTTGTCTGGGGCTTATTTTTAAAGAACATCCGTTTCGATACTTTCCTGATCTCGGTTTTTTCTTCTCTTCTAGTATACCGTGCCGCAAAAAAAGAGGAAGAACAAAATGAGCAAAAATTTGGAGAAAGATATGTTCAATATAAAAAAAGAACAAAGATGTTCATTCCTTATCTAATTTAAGCATTGAACAGTTCGGCCAAAGCACCAAAATAATCGTTCAACCATCCTTCCCTGATGTTGTCGAATGCATCGTCGGGGATGTTGTTTTGCCTTAACTCAACGCTGGTAGAAGACCCTTTGCCCTGATGCAGGATCAACTGCACTTCCGATTCGATCTCATCGAAATACCAAATTTGCTTAATGGACCGATTGGGTTCAAATGCCAGGTTCCGGCCTATAATTGCCCCTTCCCACAAAGAAAATTCGCTTTCTGGTTGTGTGTCAAACAGCACAGGTTCTCCTGTCCAAATTTCCAACATGGTTTTGTTTGTCAATGCATTGTACACATCGGCCGGCGATGCGCTCAAGCTAAAATATTGATGCAGCGTTTTCATTCTTATAATCTGTATGTAAATCCTAATGTTAAATATTGTTTGATCTGTAAGCGGGTTCCCTTTTGTTTGACCCCCTGACGGTCTTCCCATTCCGACTTCACGTTCTTATCGTAAATAAAATGGGCATTGACTGTGGTAGTAACAAACTGGTTCACTTTAAAATTGAGTGTTGTTTCACTATCAAAGTCGGGAATCTTGTTCCATAATGCCTCTCCATTTTCATCCTGACCAAAATTGATGAAAATGGTGTTTTTGGTAACCATCGAGATGTCGTTCGAAAATTTTCGGCTGTGGTCGAGTTTACCATAAGCCCCCATTTGACTTTTCACGTTCTGATCGTTGGTTAAACCATAAGTCGATTTATTTACCGCAGGATTGCTTACAATTATTGTTTTTAATGAAACCGGGGAAAGAAAGAGTGAAAAATCTTTATTAGGTTTATAATCAAGACCTA
>CAZSIK010000238.1:0-6822 GCA_964606515.1 uncultured Prolixibacteraceae bacterium | reverse complement strand
GATAATATTTATATTTTTTAGTGCCATAGTTGCTTGTCCCAAAATCCAGAACAAGCCGTTAATGACAATGATTCCCATTAACAACCCGATAAAACCGATTGGTAAGCTATAATTATTTCCTGAAAGGGATGGGAAAACCGAAATCGTGGCGGTGATCAGTCCGGTTAACATGCCGCATAGCAACAACAAGAAAAACTCAAATACGAGAGTGGTTATAATGTAACTCTTTTTCAATCCAAAAGCCATTAGCAACGAAAATTCACGTTCGCGTTCAAGGAGCGAGCGTTTCAGTACGATGGCAAGCCCTATTGTGCCGATTAATAAACCTAGGGCCCCAAGAACCAGAAAGATCGACAGATAGGTTCGTTCAATTGAATTGAACTGAGCCAGTCGTTCGTCCGATAAAGTCATTTCCCAGCCATGGTCTTTAAAGTGCATATTTAATTCTTCGGCTAAGTGCCTGGCATCTTCCCTTTGTCCATTGATCAGGAACACGTTGGTGCCGCTTTGTGCTGGGAAATGTTTGAAAAAATAAGTGTTGTCAATAATGAGATTTCCTTGAAACACCGATGCTGCCAATCCTCCGACCAACAACAAGGGGACTTCTTCTCCGAGTGAATTCCGATAGATCAGGGTGTCGCCTACTTTTTTCCCCAGGCTCCATTGAATCACGGTTTGGTCGGCCAGTGCCGGTACACAGTTGCCGTAATCACCCTTGAGTTGTGGCCAAAGGTCGGTTTCGTTTTTAAGGCTGTTGATCTTGGTTTGAACAGTGAATCGTCCGTAGAGTTGTTCGCTGTCTACACCCAAGATGCGTGGATTTGAAATCCGGTTTAAATTGAGACAACTGGCATCATCGCCATCGGCCACATGGAATTGAATCACGTCAATTTTATCAGGTAGGTTTTGTTCTTTCTTATATTGCTTATCGTTAAGGTGATGCAGGATTGGAACAGTCGATTCTGCCCAGAATAGAAATCCGCCTGTACCACTTTCTTTTTTTTCTGAGTTGAGGTTGAAATTTTTGCGGTTCATCCCTGTCGAAACCACCAGGAAGGTGCCTGTTGCCAGAAGAATGATGGTTAGCATGCTTCGGCTACGCTTGTACTTCATGTTCTGGAAGGCCAACGAAAAGCTTGATGGCAATTTGGGGGTGGAAGCTGTTGACTTGCTAAATGCAAAGCTCATTAATAAAAGGCTCGATACCAACAATGCCCCACCCGCAAGGAAAAAAGAGCCGGGATTGACTTGTGTTGAACCGAAAATTTGTACTGTTATTAAAATAAGCCCAAGCCCTAAAAGTAAAAACGCAATGCTCTTGACGGCACATTTCACCCATTTAGGGGAAGGGGCTTGGAGTTGTCGCTGCAATGATGCCACTTGTTCCTTCAATGTTGAATTCAAAACAAACAGTATGGTTATAAGGGCTATTGCCATGCTAATTAGGAATCCTGCAACCAAGGTCTGCAGCTTGTAGTGGCTTAATAAAACGTCGGTACGGACAATGTCGTGCCAAACCTTGTTTAGTCCAATAAAAACCAGTTCGTTGTACAGTATGGCCAGCCCGGTTCCGATCAACCCTCCAAAAACCGCAATCGCAGATCCTTCGAGCAGATAGAGTTTTTTTATCTTGTTGTTATTGAAACCCAGGGCCATAAGCGTACCCATTTCCCCTCTACGCCTTTCGAGGTTGAAAACGAACAATAAGGCCGTAAGCAGAATTCCAGAAACCAGGATGAAAAAGCTGAGCCCAAGAAACAAGGAGCTGAAGTCGGTACCTTGGCGGGCTGCAAGCAAACCTTCGTCCCTGATGTTTTTTAATTGAAGGTCAAAATTAAAGGGATTAATTGCTTCGGTAATCTTCTGTTTCAGCTCATTGATCGAAATTGCAGTCGGGTCGAAGCGGAAGGCAGTAGCGTTTCCGAAGCGGTTTCCCCAAAGCTTCGAGCCAGTTGAATAGGAAACAAAGGCTTTTGGAGTTCCTTTGAAGTTGTACCAATACTCTTCGTCTTTATCGCGAATTGCTTTTAAGTTAATTGGCACGCCGGTATCCCAATCGCGGCAGCTTTCCGAATCAGAAAGTCCCGGGATGGAGGGCATAAGCGACCGGTCGGCATAATATCCGTCAATGGCTTCGATGGCTTTGATGCTGAATAATTGGTTTTTTTCGCTTAATTCCCTTAAAGGGCCTATTTCATAATAACTGATGGCTAAGGAGTCGCCCACTTTTGCTCCCAGGTCGTTTGCCAGCCATTGATTAATTATGGTTTCATTGTTATTCAATTGTTCATCGGCTAAGGTCGAAACAAAAGAATAGGGGGTTGAACGTTCCCCTTTTGAAATTGAATTGGCAAAGTAGGTGAGGATCGGGCTAAATTCAAAACCGGTTTCTTCGATGGTCTGATGTAGCTGATCTTCGATGAAAACCCTATCTGAGCGGAGTTCCCATTTCATGTCGGCAATGGCTTCAGTAAGTGATAAACCGGCATCTTCAAGAGTCCAGCAATTGGTAAGGATTTCGGCAATTTGTCGGGTATCGTATGTCGAGTTGATCAGTAACACGTTGGCATGTCCCTGCAATTCTGAAAGCTGGTTGAGCTGTTCGATCGGAATGAACAGATTGTATGGAGCTGTTTGTGAGTTGTGTAGGTTCAACCTTCCCATATTATTGGTATTCAAAATACCCTTGACTATCAAACGGGTGGTAGCGGTCTGGTTTTCGGACGAAACAAACGGGGCATTGGCCGGGAGCAAACTTCCCTTGTTGATGCGCAATAGGAATTCATCGCCCGGAGCAAGGTTTAAACGAAGAGCAGTATTTTCATTAATGAAAACCCCTTTACTGGGATCTTCATTCCATTGGTTTTTAAATGAATCAGGATAAGGCACTACCACTTCGCTGAAAGTGGAGTCGATGCCCCAAACTTGTATTTTGTTCAGGCGCATTTGCCCGCCATCGGTCGAAGCCATGCCCTCGAGAAGTAAGGCCGCTGAGGCAGGGATTCCTTTTTCGTTGAGCCTTGAGGCCAAGCCATGAGTAAAGTATCGATCGCCCGAGGTAAGGGTGTGGGTGATTTTACCAAGCCTTGTTACAGCGCTTTGTTCGAGGCTGTATTTTACCGAATCGCCTACGATCAATCCACCGCTTAGCACCGCTGTACTAACTGCAATCCCCATAGCTACCCAAAAGTTGGCTTTGATGTAGTGTCGAAAACCCGACCGGAACAACTGATTAAGGGTATATCGCATGGTATTTTTAAAATTGGGTGGGTCTCGTTTGTTGCTCTGGTTCGTGTTCTGTTCTTGTGAGAATTCCCTCAGAAAGAAGGTATTTTTTTCCCATTTTCGATGCCAGTTCCATTGAGTGGGTTACAACAATCAGGGCTGTACCTTGTTCCTGGTTGAGTTCGACCAGAAGGTTCGCCAGGATCTGGGCATTCTGATGGTCAAGGGCGCCTGTAGGTTCATCGGCAAGAATCAGCGAGGGGCGGTTAATCAGTGCCCTTACTACGGCGGCACGTTGGCATTCCCCGCCTGAAAGCGAGGGTGGTTTCTGATGACGTTGTTCCCATATCCCGGTTCTTTTCAATAGTTCTTCTGCCCGTTTCAATGTTTTTTCGCTTTTGTCATTAAGGGGGATAGCGGGGATCAGCACATTTTCCCACAAGGTGCACTGGGGTAATAAATGATGCATCTGGAAGATCATGCCAATTTCCCTGTTTCTGAATGCGGCTAGTTCTTTTGTGTTCATTGATAATAGGTTGTGCCCGTTGAATACTGCCGAGCCCGAATCGGCTTTGTCGAGTGTGCCGATGATGTTAAGCAAGGTTGTTTTTCCCGATCCCGATGGCCCCACAATCGCTACGGTGTCGCCCGGATTCACTTCAAGATTTATTTCCCTAAGTACTTCGCGGGTACCTGATCCTATGGAATAAGATTTTGAGATTGCATTGATTATTAGCATTATTTGCAATTATAGTGTGTAACAGAATGCCCCAAGGTAGTAAAAAACAGCGATTATTTTGTTTTTATCCCCACTTCTTCGCTTGGCAAACTCTCATCTCCCTGTACGGTTACTGAGGTGATGGTATAGAACCAATTGCCAATTTCAGGTAAAGGGCTTGTAAATACCGTAATTTCACCAGATACTTTTGAGACAAGCTTTCGGGCTTCACCCAATTTTTCACGGTATACGTTGAAGTGGCTCAATCCGGCCACCGAAGGTTTGTCCCAATAAAGTACGATCTCATTATCGGTTTTTGTAAGCCTTATTCCCGAAGGGGGAACCGGTTTCAGCAGGGGAAGTGTGAACCCGGTGTTGGTAGAAAGCGGGCTTTCAGCATCGTACATGCCAACTGCCTGTATTGAATAGGAATAAGTTATGCCCCTTACCACCGTGCTGTCGTAAAAAGTACTTGCACCCACAGTGGAAAGCGTGTCCCAATTTTTACCTTGATCTTCGCTGCGGAACACCCGGTATCCTGTAATGAATTTTGATAAAGAGGAAATATCATCCCAAAACAGCATGGCCTTGTCGTTGTATATTTGGGTCACAAGGTTAATCGGGGTGGGTAATTCGGGCTTTATGGGTTCGGCAATGGCTACGGCCGATCTTGGACCTTCGAGGTTGCCCCGGTTTACTGCCGAAACCGCGTAACAATAGGTTTGACCGGGAAGCAGGTTTTTTATTGAGTCGATAAAAAAGGCACTTGCTTGTTCGGTAACGATCAGGTTTGAAATTTGCTCTTCGGCAATTGTAAAGCCTTCACCCCTATACACATAATAGCCTTTTGTATGGGTTTCGGTGCGTTCCCATTGTACCCGGTTACCCAATGGGGTAGTTTCGACCTGAACAGAGCCTGGGGACAAAATGGGTTTTTCAAGTTCATCGACTAAACCAATTACTTTTGCCGTTGGCGGACTGGTTTCGGTTAATCCTTCAAATACAAGGTAATAGAAATAGGAAATTCCTTTCATGATTTGATTGTCGGTATAGCTTGAATCGCTTGCCGGTACCCGGTTTAACAAGGCAAAGCCACCGTCGAAATTATCGCTGCGAAATATTGAAATGCTGCGCATGTGTTTTTGCATTGGACTTCTCCAGAGCAAAACAATGCTGTTCCCTTCAGTTTTTGTTTCAAATTTTTCGATGGGGGCTATCGCTTCTTGTTTAAACGTAATCCTGATGGTATCGGAAGGGCTTCCCGCGTTCCCCAACATATCGACCGGGACCAGGAGATAGCGGTACGAAACACCCTGAGCTACCAACGAATCGATAAGGGTTAAGCCAATGCCTTTCTCACCACGGCTAAATATCTTAAACGGAAAGATTTCCCTGAACGGGGTTTGCAATGTGGCTTGTTTAAAAACCCTGATGTTGGTTGGAACGTTTTGCCCGTTCAGCAAAAAATTCATTACAATGCTTTTTGAAGTGGCGGTATGTTTCAGGAAAACCGGTTTTTCGAATTCAGGTTTCCATGGATATGGATCTGCTTTCAAGTTTGTTGTTTTTAGCGCTGCGCCTTTATGATCAATTTGCGAAACCCTGTATTCATAGGCGGTTCCGGGTTTTGCCAATATATCGTAAAATCCGGTTCCCATTGTTTCGAGATAAGCAGGATGTCCGTTAAAGAGATAAACCGAATCGGTTGTTTGTTTCCCGCGGAGTACTTCGATGAATTGGGCAATTGTAGCGCTGTCGGGATGCGAAAACGAAGGATTTTTCGAACCGGATTGCAGCAATTTTCCTAAAACAACCTGATAGTTCAGGTCGGGTGGGGGAGTCCGGTAAATTTCTTCCCATTTCATTTCGCTTCCGCTTACTTTTCGTTCGAGTTTGTATTGAAAATTCAAGGGTAGGTTTTTCCCGAAATAAATGAAAATACCGTCAGGCCCGGGGCCTGCTTTAGGCGATTGGCCATTTGTAGCCAGGGTAATTAGCATAAGCCCAACAAATACGGTAATATGGTTGAATTTTATCGTTTTCATCTGTACGATATTTTTAACACACTGAATATCTTTTGGATCGAAAGGTTGTTCATTGAATGAGTTTTCATCAGGATGGAACTCACATGGGGCTTGTTCATCCGTGTATGTGTTTTTCTGCAAATAGGTTCGTTTCATGATACTTCTTTTAATAGGGTGGAATTAGTTAGTATAGAAATTTGCTTTAAACGAAGGTTTTGTTTTAAAGCTAAAACCACCATTGGGCTTTATTGACATTTTCAACACCTCTTCACAATCTGAAAATGGAATAGGTACTCCTTGCGATATGGTGAGTTTTGCTTCTAAATTGGCATCTCCACTTAGATCTAATGAACCAGAGGAGCTTCCTTCAATATTTATGCTGACTTTTGCGTCTCCTGACCCTGTTAATTCGGTACAGGTAATGGATCCAAGCCCGAACTCAACCAAAAGCCGGCCCGATATACCTGTTCCAAAAACGGCATTCCCCGATTCTAAATTCAGGTAGAATGATGCATCGAGAGCGGCAATCGGTACCCGAACATATGCCTTGGCAACCACCACGTTGATGTTGATATCGAGGCCGGATATCGGAAGTTCACGGCCGCCTACCATGAAGAAACCATGCAATCCCTTATTGAAAGTAGCGGGCAATTCTTTTTTTACCGCATATTGAAGTACTGTGTTTGTCATTTCGGGAAGCAAAGTGGTATAGTCTCCGATAAGAATTCCCATATTGATTGTGCAGGGGTCGGGGGCCGGGACATTGCTTGCTTTGCAATTTGAATAAAACGCCCAACCATCACTGTCCATCAATAGGTTGGCCACACCGTTCACTTTCGATATTCCCAGTGGCAC
>CAZSIK010000237.1:0-6933 GCA_964606515.1 uncultured Prolixibacteraceae bacterium | reverse complement strand
GTTTTTTTATAAGCTGAAAAAGCCAAGACCAGGTCATTAAGTCTCTTGTATTCCTGATTGAGTTTTACATAGCGTTTCATGTCCTTCATTACATCGGGGTCGGTAATTTGTTGCCCGACTTCTTCGAAACGCAAGTGTATGTTCTCGACCTTCTCCAATAAATTTTTATCTGCCATAAATTAAATGTTAATGCCTGATGGTTTTATAAATTACTCAAAAAGAAATAATTAATATTCAAAATAGCCATGATCTGATTGGATGGTCAATTTCTTCCCGGCACTAGGTTCGACTTTGCCAATAATTTTAGCATCAATTCCAAACGACCGGGAAATTTCGATGATGGGTTCGGCATAATCAATATCAGTATAGATTTCAAACCGGTGCCCCATGTTGAAAACTTTGTACATCTCTTTCCATTGTGTTCCCGATTCGCTTTGAATGATCGAAAAAAGTAGCGGGGTTTTGAATAGGTTGTCCTTTATAATGTGGACGTTGTTTACAAAGTGAAGGACCTTGGTTTGGGCTCCACCCGAACAATGTATCATCCCCGTGATAATTGGTCTGAATTGATCGAGTACTTTTTTTATTACCGGAGCATAGGTCCGTGTAGGAGAAAGTACCAGTTTGCCCGCGTTGACTCCAAGGCTTTCGATAGTTTGCGTGAGGGTGTAGTTTCCTGTATAGACCAAATCTTGTGGAATTTCAGGGGCAAAACTTTCGGGGTACTTTGTAGCTAGGTAATGAGAAAAAATATCGTGCCTTGCCGATGTAAGGCCATTGCTTCCCATGCCTCCGTTGTATTCTCTTTCGTAAATAGCCTTTCCAGAAGAAGAAAGCCCGATAATTACGTTCCCCGGGCTAATCCTATCGGCCGATATCACTTCTGAGCGCTTCATACGGCAAGCCACGGTCGAGTCGACAACGATGGTTCGGACAAGGTCGCCCACATCGGCTGTTTCGCCTCCTGTTGGAATGATTCTCACGCCCAGCTCGTACAGTTCCTGGCAAAGTTCTTCTGTTCCGTTAATGATGGCGGCAATTACTTCGCCTGGAATTTTGTTTTTATTACGGCCAATGGTCGACGACAATAAAATATTACTTGTTGCACCCACGCACAAAAGGTCGTCGATATTCATGATCAGGGCATCCTGGGCAATTCCTTTCCAAACTGAAATGTCGCCGGTTTCTTTCCAATAAGCATAGGCCAACGACGATTTTGTACCTGCCCCGTCGGCATGCATAATGTTGCAATATGCTTCGTCGCCTCCTAAATAATCGGGGACAATTTTACAAAAAGCATTAGGGAAAACGCCCTTGTCAATATTTTTTATGGCATTGTGCACTTCTTCTTTCGATGCAGAAACACCACGCATATCGTATCGGCCTTTTTTGCTCATATTATGTGAAATGATTTGGCTGCAAAGGTAATATCTTTTATTTTATCTCTTGTAATTTTTAAGCTCTTCCGCAGCAATTTCCAATTCATCGTACCATTCATGGCCATATTTTCTGATCAGAGGCTCCCTTAGAAAGCGATACAGTGGAATTTTTTGAGCCAAACCACATGTCCTCCCGGGCCTGCAAAGGTCGATCTGCTCGTAATTAACAGCGTCGAAGGTTTCGTGCTTCGTAATCCTGATGGGATACAGATGGCAGGAAATAGGCTTTTGGAAACTACTATTTCCTTCAAAAAATGCTTTTTCAATTGCACAACAGGTAATTCCGTTTTCTTTGCAGGTGAATACACATTCGCGATGGTTATATAGTGGGGTAACCAAGTCGCCATCCTTGTCGATAACCGAGAAGCCTTCTTCTTCAATTACACGGATGTAGTGGTCGTTGAGATAGGGCCTGAAATGCAGGTAGTTTTTCTTAATTTCATCCACTTCCATGGGTTCCAGAGGGGCTCCTGAATCACCCTCTACACAGCAAGCTCCTTTACAGGAGTTTAAATCACAACGAAAATGTTGGTCGAAGAGATCAAAACTACATATGGTTTTACCTATCTGTATCATGCGGCAAAAGTAATTGAAAAGGAGAAAAGCAATACAATAAAATGCTTATCTTTCGACAAAGATAAACTGTTGCAATGACTAAACCGATCATTCATCCCATATTCAAGGAAATAGACCAATTGCAGGAACGGATCAGGGAACTCGACCAGTACGATCCCTTAACTGCCATCATCAAGGAGCAATTCGAGCTGGAGGTGGCGAGGCACCTTACTTCGTTGAGCGCTGAATTTGAAGAGACCAGCCTGCCTGTCTCCTCCAACAGCCCGCTCGATACGGCCCGAGACCAGTACCAACTTATTGGCCAACAGCACGCAATTACCCGGCTCTTTTTCGATCTGACACAGAAAGGGCCCGATCCACAAAAGGTAGTTTTATTGTATGAAATGCTTTTTAAAACTTCGTATTTGCCGGATAACCTGGAGGGATTTGAACGAAGCATCCTGTTGATCGGGGAAATGCTTCGTGCTTATTCCGAGGAACTAAAGAAAAACATCACTCATCCTTTGATGCTCGCGTCGGTTTTTCATCATGAATTCATTTCGGCCCGTATTTTCGATGATGGCAATGGTCGGGTTGGTCGTCTCTTGCTCAATGCCTTACTTATGAGGAACGATTTTTTGCCCATCCTGATTTTGCCTGAGGAGAGGAAGGAATATTATAAAGCGTTGAATGCCGCTGATTCAGGAAACTTTTCCCCGTTGTCGCTGTTTCTGGCGCAAAAGGAGGGAGAGGCTTTATATCGGTTTACCCAAAGTGCTGGTTTTTTATCGGTCCAGGGGAAATTCGAATTGGAAAGGCAACTGAAGGAGCCTACCGGCAGTGAAAAATGCATTGTTTTGACAGAAGATAGCAATACAGGCAGTTTGTTAACTTTAATCCTCGAGTCGTCGGGTTTCAATATGGAAGAAACCAGCATTATCTCGTATGAAGGTTGTTCCAAATTGGCTTCTGCGAACCTTTTTTCTGTTTTTGTGAAGGAGAAAATGCCCCACGTGAAAATTGTGGTCCACCGCGATCGTGATTACCTCACCGATGCTGAAATTGAAGATATTTCCATGCAGTTTCAACGAATTGATGTATCCTTTTTTGTTACCAGGGGAACCGATGTGGAAAGCCACTTTTTGAATGCAAAGCACCTCAACGCTTGTCATCCTAATATAGCCGTTGAGGAAGCCAAACGTTTGATTGCCGAAGTAATGGAAGCCACCAAGTCTAAATCAATCGATCTTTTGCGAAAAAAAGAATTCGGAGGAATGCGCGATATTAGATATACTCACCTGAATAAGGCCATCGAAGAGCTGGTAGCCGATAATCCCTATCGTTTCACTTATGGGAAAGGTGCTCTGCAAAAACTGCATAAAGTGATACAGAAGCGTATTGGTAAGTCATCGCGCGTGCAATCGCCATCATTTTTCCTTTCTGAACCAGCCCTGGCCGATATTGCCCGCAGAATCTGGGGGAACAAACCATTAAGGAACAGAAGATGAAAAAACCGGAGCTTTAGGGCTCCGGTCGGATAGGGTATGTTGTGATAATAAATGAAGCTTACAGCTCCATCTGCTTGTTAACTTTGTCGATATCTTTTTGGTTGGTAAATTCAGCCGAGTAAATTATGGCCTCGAGTTGACGAAGGTAGTTCCGTTTGTCTTTGCTTGGGGCATATGCAAATCCATCGAGCACCACTACACGGTTGCTCAGCAGGTCGAGTATGGCAAGGTTGATAAATGGGCCCCCCATGAAATCATTTTCCAAACGCCATAAACCCCTTATTTCTGCAGCATAATTCCCTTCTTTGCGGGTTGGGTTGAATAATTTGGGAATTTCGTTTTCGGTAGCCATATAGCTCCCTGAGGTGGGGCCCGGCACATTGTCGCGGGTAAGAATATTCCTTCTTGCAATGAGGTATTTCTCGGTAAAAGTGCTGTCTGATTCGTATGGGAAAGTATAAATTAATATACTCTGGCTGATTTCCGGGGCTTCGTACCTTAACCATAAAAAATCGGAGGTTTCTTTCGCAATTTTAAAACCTACTGGAACCGTAATGTTCAGGTTGAACTTTTCCTTTGTGCGATTTGAAATGGTTTTATCGTTGTATTTTGAATAATTGTACGTTAATCGTTTTCTTTCCCCCTGAAGATAATAGCTCAATATTTTGTTGCTGTTTTGCTTTAAAAGCTCCATGAAGCTGGATTGCGATTGTGCGGTTATCGTAACTGTGTTTTGGAGAAAGGCATATACATCGTCCTTGAATTGGATTTCATTTTTTTCAGCCGACGATATTTTTACGATTAAGAGAGAACGGGTGGTTTTGAAAATATCGCCAAAAGCTTCATGTGGAATGGAGATCAGATCGAATAAAGGTTCGTCCTGAGGAAGGACCAGTTGAGGTTGCGCCAGTAAATCCTTTGTAGCCTTGCCAGCTTCGCCTTTCCAATAATCGCTTCCCATCACTATTACCAATTCGCCTGCTTTTCCGGTTACGTTTTTCATCATTGAAGAATTGCTTCCTCTTTTGCTACACGATAGCGCCAATGTAACAATAAGAAATGCCATAAAAAATTGAAAGATAATTCGTTTCATAATAAAGGATTGTTTTATGATTGATCTCTCTTGTGCCTAACAAAAACCCCGCCATTAGGCAGGGGACTAAAAGTATCTATCAATTTATTCTTTATGGTATTTCGTCTCTTCTTTATTTTCTTCCTTGGGGTCTTGTTCTCCTTTTGTCGCTTTTTTAAATTCGTTGATGCCCTGTCCTAAACCTTTCATCAATTCAGGTATTTTTTTTCCTCCAAAAAGCAACAGAAGTGCAAGGACAATAATCACAAGTTGCCAGGGACCTATCCATCCGCAAATAATTAACCCGGTATACATAGCTGTATGGTTTTATTTTTTAACAAAGATAATAAAGAGTTTCTGACTGTTACTTAAAAAGCCGGATAACATCGTTGGCATTGGCATAAATTACAAGGAGCATCAATAGGCTTAATCCCACAATTTGAGCATATTCAAGAAATTTATCGCTGGGTTTCCTTCCTGAGATGATCTCGTACAGCACGAAGAGTACATGGCCTCCATCAAGGGCAGGAATAGGCAAGATGTTCATGATCCCCAGGATGATCGACAGGAAAGCGGTCATATCCCAGAAGGCATGCCAATTCCATATTCCCGGGAAAATATTTCCTATGGTAATGAAACCTCCGAGCGATTCGTATCCTTTAGTTGTCTTGCTAAAAATGAGTTTGAACTGCTTCAGGTAGTTCACCGAGGTTTCCCAACCCCGCTTAATTCCGGCAGGAATTGATTCAAAAAATCCATATTTTATGGTTTTAAATTCAAAATGCTTCGAAAAATCGTTGTTCCACGAAACCCCGATCATGCCTGCCTGAGTAACGGCAACTGGTATTTCCAACTGTTTCCCGTTGCGTTCGATGGTGAACTGAAGGGTATCGCCGGAATGGGTTTTGACCACCTGACTGAATTGGTCGTGAAATTCGAATTTTTCGCCATTTATTGCGATAATCATGTCTTCCTTTTTTATCCCGGCTTCACGGGCGGGCGATTCCTTGGCAAATGATTTGACTTGAAGCGAAAAAGGGATGCGGATGCCAAAGATGTCTTTGTTTTTCACCATCAGGGCAATATCTTCAGGCGAAATGTCGATATCGGTTTTCTGACCTTCACGAACAACCTGAACGGTTTTTGCACCATCAAGCACGATGGTGGGGATAATTTGATAAAAGCTTTCAACAGGCTTGTTGTCGACAGACACAATAAAGTCGCCGGTTTCAAATCCAATTTGCTTGCCGGTTTCGCTGGCTTCAATGCCATATTTTACCGAAGAGGTCGGGAGGTATTCTTCTCCCCAGGCATACGACACCCCAATATAGATAATCAAAGCAGCAATGAAATTCATAAGCACTCCACCCACCATGATCAACAAGCGTTGGGGAGCTGGTTTCGATCTGAATTCCCAAGGCTGGGGCGCTTGTTTCATTTGTTCCTTGTCCATCGATTCATCGATCATCCCCGAAATTTTCACGTATCCTCCCAATGGAAGCCATCCCATGCCATATTCGGTTTCGCCTTTTTTAAATTTAAACAAGGAAAATCCAAGATTGAAAAAGAGAAAAAATTTCTCGACCCGGCATTTGAATACCTTGGCGAAAATAAAATGTCCTAATTCGTGAACGATAATCAATATCGATAAGCTTAGGACAAATTGAGCAGCTTTAATAAGTATGATCATTATGTTTTCTTTTAATTTGTTTTATTTCGTGTTATCAATCAACCATTGGGCAAAGAGCCTGGCTTCATGGTCGCAAGCAATGTAATCGTCGATGGTGGGATGGGCAATATAAGTTATTTTACTCATGGTTTGTTCAATGATCTCAGGCATTTTCATGAATTTTAGTTTTCCTTTTAAAAAGGCATCGACCACTACCTCGTTGGCTGCATTCATTGTGCAGGCAATATTTCCACCTTGCCTGAGGGCTTCATAGGCCAGCGCGAGGTTTCTGAAGAGCGAGGTGTCGGGTGGTGAAAAAGTCAATTGGTGGTTTCGGCTGAAATCAAATCTTTTCAGGTTGCTGAAGCGGCGATCGGGGTAGGTCATTGCATATTGAATGGGAAGCTTCATGTCGGGCAATCCCAATTGGGCTTTAATGCTTCCATCGGTGAATTGTACCAGCGAGTGCACAATGCTTTGCGGATGGATTACCACCTCGATTTGTTCGGGTGAAAGCCCAAATAACCATTTGGCTTCGATCACTTCAAATCCTTTGTTCATTAAGGTGGCCGAGTCGATGGTGATTTTGGCACCCATATCCCAGTTAGGATGGGCCAGGGCTTGTCGGGGCGTTGCCACCTCAAGTTCTTCCCGCGAGCAATTCCGGAAAGGACCTCCGCTACAGGTTAG
>CAZSIK010000236.1:0-6936 GCA_964606515.1 uncultured Prolixibacteraceae bacterium | reverse complement strand
TGAACTTTGCGGTGAACAACAACGTTGGTTTGACCTCAAGAGGACAAAGACCCTTGTCGACCGTGTAAAAGCATACAATGCTCAGGCTTCAGGACAAATAAAAGATTTCCATTATCTTCGTCCTATACCTCAGGCCCAGCTTGATGCAATAACCAATTTCAGCGCCACACCTAACGAAGGCTTCTGGCAGAATCCAGGCTATTAATGCTATGCTTTATACTACCTTCTCCTTTCTCTTCTTGAAATAGGAGAAGGTAGTTTTTTCGATTTTCAATATTTATGTAACCGTCAACCTGACCTTCGATGAAAAAACTTTCTTGTCTGATTTTAGGGATAAGCTTACTCACTTTGTTCGCCTGTAAACCCTCGTCAAAATCGAAACCATCCGATAAATGGTCGGTCCGGATGGCCAATACCGTAATCGAACAGTACGACTCACTGGTGAATTATCAAAATGCCGATGAATCGAAACGCTGGCAATACGACGTGGCCATGTTGGGCGGGGCCATCGATAAACTGGGATATCTCGATCCTAAGTATTCGGAATACATGAAAAGCTATATCGACCGTTTCGTGAAGGAAGATGGCACCATTCTTACCTATCAGCCCGAAAGCTATAACATCGACAACATCAACCCCGGAAAAAACTTGTTAACTTTATACAAACGCACTGGCGAAGAAAAATACAAGCTGGCTTTTGAACAGTTGGTCGACCAGATGCGAAACCATCCTAAAACGGCATCTGGCGGATATTGGCACAAAAACAGATATCCCAACCAACTTTGGCTTGATGGCATCTATATGGCTTCTCCCTTCCTGGCCCAGTATGCCAAAGAATATAATGCCCCCGAATGGTTCGACGTTGTTACCCACCAAATTGTAAACATTTACGGAAAAACACTCGATCCCAACACGAAATTACTTTACCATGCCTGCGACGAAAGCCGGGAAATGGCCTGGAGCAATCCCGAAACCGGGCATTCACCCCATTTTTGGAGCAGGGCCATGGGCTGGTACCTGATGGCGATTGTAGATGTGCTCGACTACTTGCCCGAAAATCACCTACAACGGGATACGATCATCGGCATTTTTCAAAACACAATCAATGCCCTTTTGACCGTTTGCGATACCGAAACCGGGCTTTGGTGCCAGGTGCTCGACCAATGTACCCGAGAAGGCAATTATGTCGAAGCTTCAGGATCAATCATGTACACCTATGCAATGGCCAAAGCAGCGAATAAAGGATATATTCCAATTAAGTACCTCGACATTGCCAACGAAAAATTCGATGCAGTAGTTAAACACCTCATCGACTTAGAAGAGAACGGACATATCAGCCTCAGAAATACCTGTGGAGGTTGCGGGCTCGGTGGCAACCCGTATCGTGATGGCAGTTTTGAGTACTATACCACCGAAAGGGTGGTGGTTAACGATACAAAGGGCATAGGACCTTTTATCCTCACTGCCATCGAACTCGACCGTTAGTAAAAAATATTCATCTTTATATGAATCATTGAACGTGAAGTTTTAGTTAAGTTAAGTTAGGTTTAATCATGTGTTCTGGGCCATCTGCCTTGTCGTCCTGACGAGGAGATGGCCTTTCTTCTTCAAGGGTTCATTTGGTCAACGTATTTGTTTATTTTTACATCAAAAGTACAAACAGGATGAAAACTGAAAAAAAACTGCAAATTGTTGTTCTGATCATCTTCATATTTAACTCATTGCTTCTTTTAGGCCAGGAAAACAACATCACGATCCCTCGTGATACTTCGTATTCGGTTCATTCTTCTTTCATGAAATACAAGAAAAATTACCCCGATATTGTTCCGGTGTATTTTATTGAAAACGAAAAATGCAATTTGCATCGCGACTTGGTTTATGCCGATTATGGACAACGCCAACTTACACTCGACTTGTTCTTGCCAGATGATAATGGCCAAAAATCACCCTTACTACTGATGGTACATGGTGGGGGTTGGATTTCGGGTGACAAAAAAATGACCTGGCCCATGGCTAGCTATCTGACCAAAAAAGGCTTCGCCTGTGCATCGGTCGAATACCGGATGTTGCTTGAAGCCTCCTATCCTGCTGCCCTATTCGATATTAAAACCGCCATACGTTGGCTTCGTTGCCATGCCGATGAATATGGTATCGATACCTCGTTTGTTGCAATCTATGGTGGTTCGGCAGGAGGGCAGATTGCCGCGTTGGTCGCTGCTACCGGGCAGAAAAAGTTGTTTACCGATTCCACTTTATACCCAAATTGTTCCGACAGGGTTCAAGCCTTGGTCGATGTCGACGGGGTCCTCCATTTTCTGCACCCGCTTTCATCCGAAACCAACAGCAATAAAGATAAGCCGACCTTGGCTACCCGTTGGCTGGGCGTACATCATACCGAAAATATCGACCGTTGGAATGAGGCTTCTGCATTAAGCCATGTCGATTGGGGAATGCCTCCCTGCCTGTTTGTGGGGAGTCAATATACTAGATTCTTGGCCGGCAACGAGGAATTTAGAGCAAAGCTTGATTCTTTTGGAATTTACAATCAATTCCATCGCTTCGAAAATTGTCCACACGCGTTTTGGCTGTTCGAACCCTGGTTCTCCCCTACAGCTGAAATGGTGAGTACTTTCCTTAAATATGTATATGAAAAACACTAACTTAAGGGTAGCCGTTTTGCATTTATTTTTTTCGTTCCCTTCTTTTTTTCCAAATCTGGTAGCTGTTGAACAAATTCTGCCACAAAACATAAGTGGCAGGAATTACCGATGAGATAGGATTCATATAGGTTTGTGCCATCCAAATGGCCAATACTGTATTTTTTTGTCCTGCCGATTGCCCCCCGGCAATCGTTTCACCGAATTTCCTTCCTGTCCATCGACCAAATCCAAACTGAATTGTGCACAGAACGATTGAAACCGCAAACATCCAAATCACAATCGTGAGCTTCGAACGATCCATACCGAAGATGGATTCGACAGTACTTCCCATTACAATGGTGAGACTGATAACCCATAGGTAAAAAGAGATGTTTTTTCTTCGGGAAAGCAGGTCACTTAAATGGGTAAGGAAGCGGCGGGTGAGCAAGGCCAGGATTAAAGGAACCACGATCATGGGGGCCACTTTCGATACGACTGCCCATAACGACCTAAAAAATGAAAGATCGGATTGGTCTCCAGTCCATGAAAAATAAAAAGGCGAAATTAAAGCCACTACGAGATTGGTAATCAGGGTGCTGCTTACCATGGTCGAAACATTCGCCCCCAGCATGGCCGCTACAACCGGAGCAGAAGTGGCTGTTGGCGCAAGTACGATGACCATGGCTCCTTGTGCAAGGATTGGGTCGATGGGACAAAGCAATAAGTAAAACCCGAAACTGGCTAAAACCTGAAATAAGACAATGTATATATGAAGCATTGAAATTTTCATCCCCTTAATGTCAACACTGCTCAGGGTGAAGTAAAGCATGATGAAAATCAATACAGGGGTGATCCCGATTAGTTTTGAAAAAAAACCATGAAAGATAAACCCGGTCAGGATTGCTAAAGGCATGGCCAGGTCTTTAAGTTTACTAATTGCAGGTATAGATGACATTAATTTGATAGAAATTGGCTGTAATATTACAACATTTGTAGGTTATTTTTAGTGTTTGGCCTGTTGACCGGTTTTTTCTATTTTTACCTGATCAATTTTAATCTTGGAAAATTAATTAGCATCAATATGAAGGCCAATACACTAATTCTTCAAAACAAGAAAGTTCTATTCAACCTCTTACTTTTATTTGCTGTTAACGCGTTTGGTGCTATTGGGAAGGACTCTTTTTCAATACACGTGCTGGGGCATGCTTCCATCTGCATCGAGTACAATGGTCAGATCATCCATATCGATCCATATTCTTCACAAGCCAATTACAGCAATCTGCCCGATGCCGACCTGATCTATATTACCCACGAGCATGGCGATCATTATGACCTGGGCGCGATCAGCAAAATCAAGAAAGATTCAACTATAATGGTTTGTACGCCAACTGTAAAAAATTTTGGCAGCTATGCCGGACCAACCATCGCTTTGAAGAATGGCGACAGTACGGTTGTTAAAGGGATTCCTTCCAAAGCAGTTGCTGCGTATAACCTCGATGCAGCCTACCATCCGATCGGTAAAGGAAACGGGTACATACTTACTTTAGGCGAAAAGAGGATCTATATTGCTGGAGATACCGAGAACATTCCTGAAATGAAAAGCCTTGGGAAAATCGATGTTGCTTTTTTGCCCATGAACCTGCCTTATACCATGTCGGTTCCAATGGCCGTCGAAGCTGCAAAAGTCATAAAACCCGACCTCTTGTATATCTATCATTATGGAAACTCCGACACGATACAACTTCGGAAACTGCTGGAGAATGAAAGAATGGAGATTCGAATGGGCAAATCTACATTCTTTGAACGTGCGGGGAAAGTTGAATAATTTCAAACAGTAGAAAGTATGTCTTTTGTGATAAGTAAATCGTAACGAAATTTTTTCAAAAAAAAACAAGGCCATTGTTTTATATTTCCTGAAAATTAGTACTTTTGCCCACCGTTTCAAGAAGCAATGCCTTCTTTTGTGAGGATAAAAGATTGATTCACAAAGAAAGACATTGTATTTTGATGTTTTATTTTGCATAATTTAATTATTAATTGAACGTATAATGCCTACAATTCAACAATTGGTTAGAAAAGGGAGACAAGTAAATATTTACAAAAGCAAGTCTCCTGCTTTGGATTCATGCCCGCAGCGTAGGGGGGTTTGTGTTCGTGTATACACTACTACACCGAAAAAACCAAACTCAGCCATGCGTAAAGTTGCGAGGGTTAGATTAACTAACTTGAAAGAGGTGAATGCGTACATTCCGGGCGAAGGCCACAACTTACAAGAACACTCGATCGTTTTGGTCCGTGGTGGTCGTGTGAAAGACCTTCCCGGTGTTCGTTACCACATCGTTCGCGGTGCATTGGATACAGCTGGTGTTGAAGGACGCACCCAGCGCCGCTCCAAATACGGAGCAAAACGTCCTAAAGCAAAAAAATAGTGTTGAAAAGGTTATTTAAAGATGTGGTTTGGTTGAGTAAGGAACTCCATTCTTTTTTTTTCAGTATTAATTAGGATGAACTGAAGACTGACACTCAGGCAACCGATTTGAATAACACAATCTTTAAAAAGAAATGAGAAAGTCAAAACCAAAGAAGCGGATCATCTTGCCAGATCCCAAGTTTAACGATGTATTGGTTACACGTTTCGTAAACGACCTGATGGTCGATGGCAAAAAATCGGTGGCTTACGCGGTATTCTATGATGCAATGGAAACCGTAGCTCAAAAAATGAAAAACAACGAGTTGTCCCCACTCGAAATCTGGAAAAAAGCACTCGAGAACATCACTCCCCAGGTTGAGGTAAAAAGCCGCCGCGTTGGTGGAGCTACCTTCCAGGTACCTATGGAAATCCGCTCGGAAAGAAAAACGGCGATTTCAATTAAAAACATGATCCTTTATTCCCGTAAACGCGCTGGTCGGTCCATGAGCGAAAAATTGGCTGCCGAAATCCAGGCTGCGTATAACGAGGAAGGTGGTGCGTTTAAACGTAAAGAGGAAATCCACCGCATGGCCGATGCCAACCGTGCATTTGCCCATTTCCGTTTTTAATGTTGGTTTTTTACTTGTTTAGTTGGTTTTTTTCGATTTTATAAGATTAGTATTAGTTGGTTAAAAAATGGCAAAAAGAGATTTAAAATATACAAGGAACATTGGCATCATGGCGCACATCGATGCAGGTAAAACTACGACATCGGAGCGGATCCTGTACTTTACAGGCTTAACGCACCGTATTGGCGAAGTACACGATGGCGCTGCTACCATGGACTGGATGGAACAGGAGCAGGAGAGGGGAATCACAATTACCTCGGCCGCAACTACCACACAATGGAATTATAACAACGAAGAGTACAAGATCAATATCATCGATACCCCCGGGCACGTCGATTTTACCGTAGAAGTTGAACGCTCGCTCAGGATACTCGATGGTGCCGTTGCCCTTTTTTGTGCCGTTGGCGGTGTTGAAGCCCAATCGGAAACCGTTTGGCGACAAGCTGAAAAATACGGTGTTCCACGTATTGCTTTTATAAATAAAATGGACCGCCAGGGGGCCGATTTTTTAAATGTGGTCAACGAGATCAAAGAAAAGCTAAGCGCCAATCCAATGCCGCTTCAAATCCCGATCGGAGCTGAAGAACGCTTTACCGGCGTGGTCGACCTGATCGAGATGAAAGCCATATTCTGGCCTGAAAATGTTACCGAAATCGGCCAGTTCGAATTCCGGGAAATCCCATCCGATTTGATCGAAATCGTAAACGAATGGCGCGAAAAGCTTATGGAAGCTTGTGCCGAACATGATGAGGACCTGATGGAACGATACTTCGAAGATCCCAATAGTATTAGTGTGGATGAATTAAAAGCTGTCGTACGTAAAGCTACCATTGCCGGCACCATTATCCCGGTTTTTTGTGGTTCTTCTTTTAAAAACAAAGGAGTACAAAGAATGCTGGATGCCGTTTGTGCCTATCTTGCCAGCCCTCTCGATAAAGGGGAACTTTTAGGAAGGGATGTCGATGATAACGAAATTGAAGTTCGTCGTCAACCCGATGTGGATGAACCTACTTCGGCTTTGGCCTTCAAAATTGCTACGGACCCTTATGTAGGTCGCCTTACCTTTATCCGGGTTTATTCCGGCAAACTTGAATCGGGCGGAACGTATTACAACCCCCGTACGCGGAAAAAAGAACGCATTTCACGCATCTATCAGATGCACTCGAACAAGCAACAACCCCGTGAAGTGATCGAGGCTGGCGATATTTGTGCTGTTGTTGGGCTGAAAGACGTTCGCACCGGCGATACCCTTTGCGAT
>CAZSIK010000235.1:0-6950 GCA_964606515.1 uncultured Prolixibacteraceae bacterium | reverse complement strand
CACGATGTACTTCGTCACAGGATTGGCTTGAGTTATGAAGCTGAAGCCACCAACCTCACTACTGAAGAGATCATCAGCGAAATACTTAATAAGGTTGAAGTGCCATAACAAAATGGAACATACTGAACTACTTAGCAAAGTTAGGCGTATCGAGATCAAATCGAGGGGTTTATCGCGGAATATTTTTGCAGGCGAATACCATTCTGCCTTTAAGGGCAGGGGTATGGCCTTCAGCGAGGTTCGCGAGTACCAATACGGCGACGATATCCGGAACATTGATTGGAACGTTACCGCCCGGTACAACAAACCCTTCATCAAGGTCTTTGAAGAAGAGCGCGAACTCACCGTGATGTTGGTGATCGACGTGAGCGGTTCAAGGATGTTCGGCACTTTCGACAAGTACAAAAAGAACGTCATCACCGAAATTGCAGCGGTTTTGGCCTTCTCGGCTATTCAGAACAACGATAAGATCGGTGTGATTTTCTTTTCCGACCAGATCGAAAAGTTCATTCCACCCAAGAAAGGCCGGAGCCACATCCTGAGGATCATCCGCGAATTGATCGATTTTGAACCCGATCATTCAGGTACCAACATCAACCTGGCGCTTCAATATTTATCGAACGCGATAAAAAAACGTTGCACTGCCTTCATCATTTCCGATTTCATCGACGAGAATCAGGACCTTCAAAAGGCACTGAACATTTCGAACAACAAGCACGATGTGGTGGCACTCAGGATATACGATGAGAGGGAAACCGAACTTCCACCGGTAGGGTTCATGAAAATGAAGGATGCTGAAACCGGTAATTACCTCTGGGTCGATACCTCAAGTCCAACAGTTAGGGGCAGTTACCAGCATTGGTGGAAAGAGCACAATAAGGTTTTGGATACAGCTTTTACCAAAACCGGGGTCGATTATGTAAGTATCAATACCCGTGAAGATTATGTTCGCTCCCTGATGAGCTTGTTCAAAAAGAGGGAAAGCCGGAAATAGGCAAAAACCATTAATTTTAAAAATTTTCTGGATGAACTACAAAAGAGCAATATTCATTCTGGTATTCTTCGTTTCGGGATTACTGGCCACAAGGGCTGCCGAAATCAAACCCCTGGCCACACTCGACAGCATTCACCTGCTCATCGGCGATCAAACCCGCCTGCACCTTGAAATCGAATTTCCCAAAGGGGTAGAAGTAGGCTTTCCGCTTCCCGGGAAGAACCTTTCGGAGCAGGTAGAGATTGTAGAACGTACCGGGGTCGATACCATCAGGCTTGAAAACGAAAGTTTTAAGCTGAGCCAGGATTTCATCATCACCTCGTTCGATTCAGGTACCCACCTGATCGAACCCTTCTGGTTTCTGCTGAAAAGCAATGGGTATTCTGACTCAGTTCGGACAAGTCCGCTGATCGTTAACGTTTACAACTTACCCAAAATCGATTCCCTTATGCAGGCGCTCCAGGGTCCCATTGACATTAAAGGCCCCTACGAGGCCCCGGTTACTTTTAAGGAAGTAGCCCCCTGGATTTTGGGTTCCCTGTTGGTTGCTGGCCTCGTGTTCCTGATTTTATATGCACTGAGGAGAAAGCGGAACAACCAATCGATTTTTGGGATTCCGCCGAAACCCAAAGAACCGGCCCATGTTATTGCTTTGAGGGAACTCGACAGGATTAAGGAGGAAAAAATTTGGCAACAGGGACATACAAAGCTTTATTACAGTGAATTAAGCGATGCCATTCGAACTTATATCGAACTCAGATTTGAAATCCCTGCCATGGAACAAACCTCGGATGAAACCTTGGCGGCATTTCAATATCGTGCTTCGCTCGTGGATGAACAAAGCTTCAACAACCTTAAAAAGTTGTTGAACATGGCCGACCTGGTGAAATTTGCCAAGTACGAACCCCTTCCCGACGACAACAGTCTGGCTTTGGTCAACGCTTATTTTTTCGTGAATCAAACCAAGCTGGTTGTTTCTGAAATAATTGTTCCCCCGGTTTCAGAAAAAACCGATGAGGAAACAGAGGTAACCATAAAATAATAGAGGATATGGATCGATTTACCTACGCAAACCCACAATATTTATATCTGCTACTGCTCCTTGTACCCATGATTGCATGGTACTTATACAGGCAGAAGCGTTTCGGGGCCAGTCTCCAGGTTTCGACCTTAAAAGGACTGGCTTCTGCCCCCAAAACCTGGAAACATTACCTGAGGCATTTGTTGTTCGTGATCCGGCTGGCAGTAATTGCACTGGTTATCGTGGTACTGGCCAGGCCCCAATCTTCGGAAAGCTGGGACAACATGACCACCGAAGGGATCGACATCGTGATGGCCATCGACGTATCGACCAGCATGCTGGCCCGCGACCTTAAACCCGACCGGCTCGAAGCCGCAAAAAATGTAGCAACCCAATTCATCTCGGGGAGGCCTTACGCTCGTATCGGGCTGGTAGTTTTTGCCGGCGAATCGTTTACCCAATGCCCACTTACCACCGACCATGCCGTGGTTACCAATCTCCTGCGCGAAACAAAAACCGGGTTGATTGAGGACGGTACTGCCATCGGTAATGGCTTGGCCACTTCGGTGAACCGTTTGAAAGAAAGCGATGCCATCAGCAGGGTGGTGATTCTACTTACTGATGGAGAGAACAACAGGGGTGAAATACCCCCGTTAACAGCTGCCGAAATTGCTAAAACATACGGAATCAGGGTGTACACAATTGGAGTAGGCACCATTGGCACAGCTCCTTATCCGGTGCAAACCCCTTTCGGCACTCAAATTCAACAAGTGCAGGTAAAAATCGATGAGGAAGGTTTGCAGAGCATTGCCGATATCACCGGAGGTAAATATTACCGTGCAACCAACAACGAGAAATTGAAAAGCATTTACGATGAAATCGATGCTTTGGAAAAATCGAAGATTGAGGTGAAGGAATTCAGCAAGAAAAAAGAAGAATTTATCCCTTTTGCTGCCTGGGCCATCTTCTTGCTGATTACCGGTTTGATATTAAAAATTTCAGTTTTCCGCAATATCCCTTAATTATAAATTGAAAACTATGGAAATGTTTAGATTTGGAAATCAGCAAGCGCTTTATCTCTTGATACTGCTACCCATTTTACTTGCTGTTTATATATATTTCAGGCATTTACGTAAAAAAGCGCTGGCAAGGTACGGCAATCCTGAAATACTGGCCCCACTGATGCCAAATGTCTCCCGGTCGAGGCCTGTACTCAAACTTTCGATTCTTTTGCTGGCTCTCGCTTTCATGATTGTGGGCCTGGCCCGTCCACAATTCGGGGCCAAACTTCAGAAAACAAAACGTCAGGGGGTTGAAATCATCATTGCCCTCGATGTATCGAACAGCATGATGTCGGAAGATATCCAACCTAATCGGCTCGAAAGGGCTAAAAGGGCCATTTCGCGACTAACCGAGCGACTAAGCAACGACAAAATCGGGCTGATTGTTTTTGCTGGCGATGCTTACGTACAAATACCGATTACCACCGATTACAATTCGGCCAAAATGTTCCTTTCGGCCATCAATACCTCGGTGGTACCCAAGCAGGGAACAGCCATCGGTGCGGCCATCAACCTGGCATCCAGTTCGTTTTCTCCTCAAACCGAAACCAGTAAGGCCATCGTGGTTATCACCGACGGAGAAAATCACGAGGATGATGCCATTGGCTCGGCCAAAACAGCCAACGAGAATGGAATTGTGGTTCATGCCATCGGGATGGGCTTGCCTCAAGGTGGGCCCATACCGGTTTACAGTGGAGGTGGTCAAAAGGATTTCATGCGCGACCGTGAGGGAAATGTAATCATCACCCGCCTCGACGAGAAGATGTTGCAGGATATTGCCCTCAGTGGGAGTGGCACATACGTAAGGGCCAATAACACTGAAGTAGGAATCAATAAAATTTTCGATGAGGTCAGTAAAATGGAAAAAACTGAACTCGAAACCAGGACGTATTCCGATTATAACGATCAATTCATCTATTTCTATATTGTTGCTCTCGTGTTATTGGCAATCGAGTTCCTGATTATGGAACGGAAAAACAAACTGTTGAACGACTTTAAATTGTTTAAAACCATTAAAATATGAGAACCATTGTTGTTAGCATTTTTTTGGTGCTGTTGTCGGTTTTAGCCTTTGGACAAAAGGAACGAAAATTCATTCGCGAAGGAAACCAGCATTATCATAAAGCAGCAGCCGATACGGCAAGGATTGATTCGGCACGTTACGAAATGGCCGAAACCTCATACCGTAAAGCGCTCGACAAAAAACCCGGCGATTATAAATCACAGTTCAATATAGGTGCGGCACAATTTAAGCAAAACAAGATGGCCGAATCGACCACCCAGTTCGAGAAAGCCATCGAGGCTGCCCCTACCAAGGAAGACCGGGGCAAAAGCTATTTCAACCAGGGCAATTCTTTACTGGCCCAGCAAAAACTCGATGAGAGTATTGAAGCCTATAAAAATGCACTCCGAAATAACCCCAAGGACCTTGAGGCAAAATACAACCTTGAATTTGCCCGAAGGATGAAACAACAACAAGAGCAGCAACAACAACAAAACCAAGATCAAAACAAAGACCAGAATCAGGATCAAAACCAAGATCAGAACAAAGACCAGAATCAGGATCAGAAAGACCAGAACCAGGATAAGCAGGATCAACAAAAACAACAAGATCAGCAGAATCAACAACAGCAGCAACAGCCCCGGATTTCGCAACAGAGTGCCGAGCAAATGCTGAAAGCACTCGATAACGATGAGAAAAAAACACAGGAAAAAGTGAACCAGGCCAAAGCCGTTCAGGCACGTTCGTCGAGAACAGATAAAGAATGGTAGTAGAACTGATTTAAGTTGTGTGTATTTTTGCATTCGATGGTAAAACCAAGATAAAAAACTGAAATGAGACGATATTTTGCATCATTGCTTGTTATAATGCTCACCGGCTTCAATTTGGTGGCCGAAGAACCGGTATTCAACATGTCGGCGCCTACCATCGTAAAGGTAGGCGAGCAGTTCAGCCTTACCCTAACGCTGAACGCTCAGGGTGAAGACCTCAGGATGCCTTCGCTCGACAATTTCACGATTTTGATGGGCCCTAGTGTCTCCTCAAGCAGAAGCTTCAGTATGGTGAATGGCAAAATGAGCCAGTCGGTCGAGTATGCTTATACCTATGTACTGGTGGCCGAAAAAGAAGGAAATTACACCATTTCCCCGGCCACAATAAAAGCCGACCGCAAAGTGGTACAATCGAACCCGGTAAGCATTAAAGTTATTCAGGGGCAAGCCCAACAACAGTCGACGCCCGCGCAGGGAAATTCGTCACAAGGGGCACAATCGGCACCGGCTACTTCGAGGGAAAACCTTTTCATACGGTACGAAACTGATAAACGCAATATATATAAAGGCGAAATGATTGCCGTTACCCTGAAACTTTTTAGCCGGGTCAACCTTTCGGTGGTAGACCAGACCTTGCCGTCGTTCGAAGGGTTTTGGTCGCAGGACATTGAAATACCCGATGCCGAACAAACCCGAACCCGCGAAGCAGTTAACGGGGTTATTTATAATGTGTATACCCTGCAAAAGAAAATCATAATTCCGCAGCAATCGGGCAAGCTCTCGATCGAACCGGCCGAGATGGTTTTCAATGTACAACAGCGTGTGTCCCCACAAAGTATTTTTGACGATTTTTTTGGTTCGTATCAAAATGTGAAGGTAAAAGCCGTTTCCGACAGGATCAACATCAATGTGAAAGACTTACCCCCGGCACCAGCCGGATTCAAAGGTGCTGTAGGTGAGTTTACAATGACTTCTTCTGTCGATAGGGAACAACTTGCGGCCAACGAAGCCATTACCCTGAAGGTGGTGCTTAATGGAACAGGGAACCTGAGGCACATTACCCCGCTCGATTTCAGCTTTCCCCCCGATTTCGAAGTGTACGATCCCAAAACTTCATACAACCATAAGGCTTCACTTGCAGGGGTAAGCGGAAGTACCTCGTTTGAGCATCTGTTGATTCCACGCTACGCGGGCGAGTTCACCATCGCTTCAACGCCTTTCGTGTACTTCAACCCCAAAACACAAAGTTATCACACCCTGCCAACCAAAACGTTCACCATCAAGGTTGAAAAGGGAGCCAACGAGGCAACTTCCTCAGTAGTTTCGGGGGTTTCAAAAGAAAACATTCAGTTCCTTGGAAAAGATATCCGGTACATTAAAAAAGGAGAACCTGGTTTGAAGAGGATCAATAGTTACTTCTTTGGTTCTTTTTACTATTACCTTATTCATTTTCTGGCCTTGTTGATTTTTGCAGCCATTCTGGTGGTCATGCGCAAAAGGGCACGCGAGAATGCTAACCTGGCCCTGGTAAGGAACCGCAAGGCCAGTTTAATGGCCCGAAAGCACCTGAAAGCAGCGTATGCCTGCATGAAGAAAAACGATAAGGACCATTTCTATGAAGTTCTTTTAAAGGCCTTCTGGGGGTATCTCAGCGATAAACTGACCATCCCCATGTCGGAACTGAACAGAGATAATACCCGAACTACCCTTGCCACTTACCAGGTAGAACAAAGCACGATCGACGAATTTATCGAAGTGGTCGATCTTTGTGAAATGGCCAGATATGCTCCGGCTGCACTCACCGAATCAATCGAATCGGTATACCAGAAAGGGGAAAAACTGATTGGTCTCTTTGAAAAACAAATTCGGAAAAAAGTTTAACTATAACGATACCATACCATGAAGAGAATAGTTTTCAACATACTCATATTGATCGTATTCAATTTTGCTCAGGTTTTAGCCCAACAACCGGAACCAGTAGGGCCAAATACAGCTGCGGCAACAGCAAAATCGCCCAAAGAACGGTTTAACTTAGGAAACCAACTATACGATGCCGGGCAATACGATCAGGCAATCAAGACCTACGAAACCATTGTCGATC
>CAZSIK010000234.1:0-6979 GCA_964606515.1 uncultured Prolixibacteraceae bacterium | reverse complement strand
AAACCTTATCCCCTTCGATTGCAGAAAACGTTTGTATTCGATGGGCATGGCCAGTTCGGGAGGGGCAATAAAGTTGAAGATTGGGTTTTCGAATTCCGACATGGCCATGAGCAGGGAATGGACCGTCCGTCCATATTTCAGGTCGCCGACCATGAAAATGTTCAGGTTATCGAGCCGGCCTTGGGTTTTAACAATCGAGTACATATCGAGTAAGGTTTGCGAAGGGTGTTGGTTTGCCCCGTCGCCGGCATTGATCACCGGCACCGACGAAACTTCGCTGGCATAACGTGCCGATCCTTCCAATGGGTGCCGCATCACAATCATGTCGGCATAATTGCTAACCATACGAATGGTATCGTGCAAAGTTTCCCCCTTACTCACGCTCGATGAAGAGGAGTCGGAAAATCCGATGATGCGCCCTCCCAAGCGACTGATTGCGGTTTCGAAGCTTAAGCGGGTGCGGGTTGAGGGTTCGAAAAAGAGAGTAGCTACCACTTTCCCGGTGAGCAGATCCTGGTTGGGGTTCTGCTCGAATTCGGCAGCCAGTTCCATGATCCTAAGGTAGTCATCCTTACTAAAATCGGAAATCGAGATTAAATTTCGCTTATCCATGTTGGTCTGTATTATCCCGAACGATTCGGGGTTACTGAATTGGCATTAAATATAAGAAGTTTCGTGCTTCAAAAACATTCAAAGCTTTTGTTTTTATGTCGATAAACGATCACATCTTACCTCGAGCCCATCAATCTTGGAAAATTTGCCGATTACGGCTTCCAGTTTCGAAAGGCGCACCAATACCGATATCCTGCAATCAAAGCCATAAGAAGAAGTTAACAACTCCAACTGCTCCTCCTTGATTACTTTCATTACCTGGTTTTGGCTGGGATATCCAAAGATTATTTCAACGCTGTGTTCCACCATTTTTTCCACCACGGTAGCTTTGCCAATGGCATCGGCAGCTGCATTTCGGTAGGCGCTGATCAGACCGCTTACGCCCAGAAGAGTGCCACCGAAATAACGCACCACTACCACCAAAGTATCGGTTAAATTAGCACTCAAGAGTTGCCCCAGGATAGGCCGACCGGCCGTCCCCGAGGGTTCGCCGTCGTCGTTCGCGCGATAATGCTCACCTTCGGGACCAAGCCTCCAGGCATAGCAATGGTGCCGTGCGCTGTAATGATCTTTTTTAAGGTGGCCGACCAGCGTTTTGATTTCCTCTTCTGAGCGTACCGGATAGGCAAAAGCCAGGAATTTACTGCCTTTATCCTTAAATAGGCCCTCCGAAGGGGCCTCAATCGTAAGGTATTGGTCGGTTTTATTTTCCATTTATCGTTGCTTTCAGGATATAAAAAAAGCAGGTTTTCCACCTGCTCTTTTTATTTTAATGTTTCAGCCTTCTTTCTATTTCCTCGATATCACCTCTAAATTGTTTATCGGTATCGATAAGGTTATGTACCGTTTTACAGGCATGTAGCACCGTGGCGTGGTCTTTATTCCCGATGGTGGCCCCAATGGTGGCCAATGAGGACTTAGTCAGGGTTTTGCAAAAAAACATGGCTATTTGCCGGGCTTGTACCACTTCACGTTTTCGGGTTTTCGATTGTAGCGAATCGGGGGGCATGTTGAAATAATCACATACTACTTTCTGAATGTATTCGAGCGTAATTTCATGCCGGTTTTGTTTCACAATCCGGTTGATCATGTCGATGGCAAGGTCGAGGGTGATGGCCTTGCGGTTCAAAGTCGATTGAGCCAGGAGAGAGATCAAGGCCCCTTCAAGTTCACGAATGTTGGTGTTGATGTTTTCGGCGATGTATTGAAGCACTTCCTCGGGCATAGTCAACCCATCCTTATAGGTTTTTTTCTTCAGGATGGCCAAACGGGTTTGCATGTCAGGGGTTTGCAGATCGGTGGTTAACCCCCACTTGAAACGGGAAAGCAAGCGCTCTTCAATTCCTTTGATTTCAATAGGTGCTTTGTCTGATGTTAAAATCAATTGTTTGCCTAATTGATGAAGATGATTGAAAATGTGGAAAAAAGTTTCCTGGGTTTTTTCCTTACCAGAAAACTCTTGTACATCGTCGAGGATCAACACATCGATCATCTGGTAAAAATGAAGGAAGTCGTTCCTGTTATTGTTCCGTGTAGCTTCGGTGAACTGTGTTTGGAATTTGTTTGCATTGACGTACAACACCACTTTTTCTGGATGCCTTTCTTTCACCTCGATACCGATGGCTTGTGCAAGATGAGTTTTACCCAGGCCACTATCGCCATAAATCATCAATGGATTAAAGGCTGTGCCCCCGGGGTTTTGAGCTACAGCGTAACCAGCCGACCGGGCCAAACGATTGCACTCGCCTTCAATAAAATTATCGAAGTTATTGTCCTTCTTCAATTGCGGATCGATATGCAATTTTTGAATGCCCGGGATCACAAAAGGATTCTTGATGGCCGAAATATCGTGCCCGATGGGTAAAGAAACCGGGTGATTGTTCAGCTTGGCTTGATTAGCCGTGGGATAGTTAACCGATAACGTGCCCGATTGCTGTTGCGGGGTGCTCATCAACACGTTATATTCCAATTTAGCGTTGACACCAATTACCTTCCTGAGTGTTTTTTTCAACAAATCGATGTACTGTTCTTCAAGATACTCGTAGAAAAAAGGACTCGGAACTTGAATTGTCAGTACCTCGTTTTCAATTTTCAGCGGCTTTATTGGCTCGAACCAGGTGCGATAGCTAATGGGCTGAACGTTATCCTTGATTACCGTTAAGCAATCATTCCAAATTTGGTGATGACTTTTCAACATGTCAGGCTCTTTAGCTAGTTTTGAAAAATTATTAATTCCATAGGTATTTCATTTTGTCAATGCAAAAGTGTTAAAAAAAAATTGAAAAAAAAACAACCCGACTACTTGTTTTTTAGCATACTTTTATAAGCGTTTGTTTTTCAAAGCTAAAAAAAGGAAGTTCTTAAAAAGTTTTTTAAAGAATTGAATATCTGAATATTAACCATTTATTAATCTCCTTCATTTTCAAAATCAATGCATTAAATCACCAGTACAACACCCTATTAACATAACTCTTACTCTTGCTTTAAATATATGGTAAAAAATAAATAAATAATATATCGAGGTTCTATTTATTTGAATTGACAATTAAAAGTGATTTTAAGCCATAAGTTTATGTGTATGAAGGGGCGCCAAGATTTAGTGTTTGTTTTTTACCCTTCTTTTTCTACTATTATTCTTGTTTTAGGAGCGAAGTAAAAAACATACAGTTTGTAATTATTCTTATTATAAAACAAGGTTATATATTGCTGACAATAAGAGGTTTTAATTAGAAAATACCCAAAACAATAAGCCTGGCCTTTTAAAATGATTTTCCCTTTTTACGGGCCAAATTCACGTCGGTTTTTTTTCCATCATCGAAAGCAACCAGGAAAGCATCGGGGTAAATAATCCTTGTAGAGGCAAGTTGGGCCCTGGTCTTTTGAAAGTCTTTTTCAACTGCTGTAAAATACTTATGGATTCCTCCTTCTTCAAGGTAAAAGATTACAGTTCCTTTCCTAAAACTTTTGTCATTGACGCACAACTCCTTACTGCTGGCCAAAATTTGTATTCCGAACCAGGTACCCTTAAGTTCGGAAATCCTATTCGGTTTTTCTGGCTGAAATTGCGTGCTTTGTTTTTGATCTTCAACAAGTAATGAGTCGTTCAGAGCCGATGCTTTAACTGTATCGGGCATGGCAGGCAATTCTTTGTGGGGCGACTTATTTTGCGCCGTAGCCACTGATGCCGATTTAGCTTCCCTGCTGTCTTTATACAAAGAGAAAGCTTTTGCAATAGCCTCGGCATATTTTTGCAAGCCGGTTTCGGTTTGCATGTATTCACGGTCGTTTTTATTGCTTAAATAACCCAATTCGATCAAAACCCCGGGCATGGTAGTTTGCCTCAGCACCAAAAATCCGGCCTGCTTTACTCCCCTGCTGTTTCTTTTCACCAGGGTTTTGAACTGGTTTTCGGTTTTCTCGGCAAACAATCTGCTTTGTTCCAGAAATTCATCCTGCAACAATTCAAACATGATGTACGATTCGGCATGGTTGGGATCGAAGCCTTCGTAACGTGTTTCATAATCGTCCTCTAACAAGATCACCGAGTTTTCAAGTTTGGCCAATTCCAGGTTTTCCTCGGTGCGGTGAAGTCCCAGCAAATAGGTTTCGGAACCCGCGATAGCAGGGTTTTTAAAATAATTGGCGTGGATTGAAATAAAAAGGTCGGCTTTATTCCGGTTGGCAATTGCAGCCCGTTCCAGCAGGTCAACTGCCTTATCACTTTCGCGGGTATAGATCACCTTTACATTTGGATGATTCATTTTGATCAATTCACCGGCTTTCAGGGCGACCTTCAATACAATGTCCTTTTCCCTAACCCCTTCAACCACTGCGCCGGGGCTTCTGCCCCCATGACCCGCATCGATCACTACTGTTTTTAATTCGAAATGGAGGTTTTGCGAATATACAGGTGTTGTAAGGGCCAGAAGAATGAGGAAATCGAATATGAGTTGCAGGTATTTTGACATTTTTTCACTTTTTAAAAATAATATAACCACTCCCTTTTCAGTTCTGTGTTTGCCTGGCTAAAATAATCAACCTTCTTTAAAAGAGACCGGTTTAACTGCGATTATTTTCAATTGTCAACGTCAAGAATAGGAATATCAGGCCAGGCATAAAAGTTTCAAGGATTGAAACGGTACTGTTTTTTCAGTTATTTTTGGTGCGTTATAAAAAACAGAGTTTGAACAGAACAGGTATCATACTGGTAATACTATTAATTTCGGGCATCTTCATGAGTTCATGTTCCCTTTTAAGCGGAATCCCGTCGAAAAGGAAACAAGACACATCGGTGAAATCGGCTCAAATTGAAACCGCCACATCTTCCGGTTTCGGAAAAACCATTTCTGATTCAGTTATAGCAGCAACAATAGAAGGACCCGACAGCAGCAAACTCGAAGAAAAAGAAAAGGCATTTTCAGATGCCCAAGGGAAAGAATTTAACTTAGCCCTGAGCGATTCGCTTTCAAAATTGGAGGTTTCACCCGATTCATTGGTTGGAGATTCGCTTTCTGTAACTACTGCCGATTCCCTGCTTTCAACTTCAGGTCAGCCCAAAGAACGGGAAATTATCGAGGCCCCGATCGAATACAACTCGGCTGATTCAATTGCCTTTACCCTGGATGAAAATGGCCAGATGGCCCACCTTTTTGGTGAAGCAAAAATTACGTATGGCGACATTGAACTAACGGCAGGATACATCTCGATTGACTTTAAGAAAAAAGAAATCTTTGCCAGCGGGATTACCGATTCGACCGGAACCAATGAACAAAAACCCCATTTTAAGCAAGGTACCGAAGAGTTCGATTGTTCTTCATTGCGCTATAATTTTGAAACGAAGAAGGGATTTGTCCAGAATGTAATCACCAAACAACAAGATGGCATTGTACACAGTGAAAAAGCTAAGATGGTAAACCGCGACGTGTTTTGCATGGTCGATGGTAAATACAGCATTTGTGACGCCGAACACCCACATTTTTACCTGCACATTACCAAAGGCAAGGTAGTTGGCAAAAAGGCTATTATCACCGGACGAGCATACATGGTATTGGCCGATTTCCCTATTTATGTTCCTTTTTTACCCTACGGTTATCTTCCTACCAACAACAAAACCTATTCTTCGGGGGTCATCATCCCTTCGTACGGCGAGGAAGCCCAATATGGCTTTTTTTTACGTGATGGTGGTTTTTACTGGGCTGCCTCCGAATATTTCGATATCACCATTAAAGGCGATATTTATTCTAAAGGATCGTGGGCCTTAAAAACCAATACCAGTTACCGTTTGCGGTATAAGTTCTCGGGAAGCTTAGGCATCAGTACCAGTCAACATGTTACCGGGGTGTTGGGCATCGATCAGAAGAAAAGTAAAAATTTTGCTGTAAACTGGACCCATAGCCAGGATGCTAAAGCCAATCCCAACCGGACCATTTCGGCCAGCGTAAATTTTGCCACCCAGGGTTTCGACCAACTCAACGAATATACCGACTATAACAAGGTAATGCAGAACACCAAAAGTTCAAGCATATCGTACCAGCGCACGTTCCCCAATACCCCGTTCAAACTTTCGATGAACATCAGGGCAACGCAAAGTTCGAGCGACACCACCGTGAACCTTGAACTTCCCACCTTCACCCTCAACATGAAAACCATCGAACCTTTTAAAAAGAAAAACAGGGTGGGCAATAAAAAAGTATGGGAAGACATTTCCTTTTCGTACAGCACCGATTTCCGGAATACAATTAAGGTAAAAGAATATGAATTGCTCACCACCCCTTTCAGCAAGTGGCAAAAAGGGATCAAGCACATTATCGGCATAGGGTTACCTTCGTTTAAACTACTGAAACACATAAACGTAAGTCCTTCAATCAGTGGAGGTGCAACCTGGCACTTCAACTTCATTGAACGGTATTGGGTCGATGGTTACCAAACCACCAACGAGGAAAACGAAAAGGTTTGGGTACCCGGCCATATCGAAGAAGTTCAAAAGGATGGTTTCCGCACCACCTATTCGTATAGTTTCGGGATTTCGACCAGCACCACCTTGTACGGACGTTACCAGATGAAAAATCCCAATTCAAAAATCAAAGCAATCAGGCATAAGATAAACCCAAACATCAGCTTTAGCATGAATCCCGATTTCAGAAAAGAATTCTTCGGTTTTTACGATTATGTACAAACCGACTCACTGGGGTCGAAAAGACAATATTCTCATTTCGAAAAAACAGCTTATCCTTATTCCGCAGGCGGGCAAAGCGGATCGATCAGCTTTGGGTTGAAGAACAACCTCGAGATGAAGATAGTAGACGACAAGGACACCACCAAGACCGATGCTACAAAGAAAATCCCCATCCTTGAGGACTTATCGTTT
>CAZSIK010000233.1:0-6985 GCA_964606515.1 uncultured Prolixibacteraceae bacterium | reverse complement strand
TCAAGATAACAAAATAAAATATGTTTTTGTAAATTGCGTTTTGCCTCCAAAAGAGCTTAAAACAGGCGATAACACAGGTAATTTATGGGACAATACAAGTATTTTAACCGCGACTTAAGTTGGTTATCCTTCAATTACAGGGTACTCGAAGAAGCCAAAGATGCAACTTTGCCCTTATTCGAAAGAATTAAATTTCTAGCGATTTATTCAAACAATCTAGAAGAATTTTACCAGGTTCGGGTTAGCTATTACAGGCAACTGTTGAAGAAACAAGAACAATTTCCATTAAAAATCGAAGAAATTCAACCTGCAAGGGTCCTTTCCGAAATAAACGAAACCGTTACCCGTCATCAGCAAGAATTTTTTGAAATTTTTGATAAGGTAATCATTCCTGAATTAAAAGAAAACGGGATCGTGTTGCTTGATCGATCCTCTCAACTAACTCACCGACAAGAAAAAGAAGTTGAAGATATTTTCATTACCGACATCCTGAGCCTCTTGCAGCCAGTGTTACTTGTAAAGAAAAAAGTGAGGCCATTTCTGAAAAGTGGCCACAGCTACGTGGTTATGGAGCTGGCAAATAAAGATTCGCGCTTTTCAACATTCACCAAACGAAATCGTTACGGGCTCATCAAGTTGCCCACCGATCACGGCATATCCAGGTTCATTGAACTTGAAAGCGAAAACAACACCCATTACATGATGTTTCTTGAAGACGTGATCATGCGGCATATCGACAAAATTTTTACCGGTTATTTGATCAAAGGATGGTACTCGATGAAACTGACCCGCGATGCCGACCTCGATTACGATGAATACGAAGAAGACGACCTGATTGATGCCATAGAACGGATATCTTCGTCGCGGTCCATCGGAAGCCCAAACCGTTTTCAGTACGACCGGTCGATGCCCAAGAGAATTCTCCAGTACCTGATGCAAACATTTTACATTCATCACGACATTTTGGTACAGGGGGGCACTTATCATAACTTAAGAGACTTTTTCTCTTTTCCCAATCCTTTATCGCCCAAACTTGAAATTGAAAAATTGGTTCCGGTAAAGATCCCCGATTTCGAAGAATCCAATTCTCTGGCCGAAGTGGTCGGGAACAAGGATATATTAATGAATCTTCCTTACCAATCCTTCGACTATTTTATCCGTTTTCTCGAGCAGGCGGCTAAAGATCCTTCAGTAATCGAGATTAAAGCAACCCAATATCGGGTAGCTGCAGAGCATTCAGCTGTTGTAAACACCCTAATGTCCGCTGCCGAAAATGGCAAGAAGGTAACTGTTTTTGTTGAACTAAAAGCCCGATTCGACGAGGAAGCCAACTTGTTGTACGCGGCCGAAATGAAGAAAGCAGGAATCAACATCATTTACAGCATACCAGGATTAAAAGTTCATGCCAAAGTTGCCCTTATTCTCAGGGAAGACCACAATTCCTGGGGGTTGAAATCACAAGCTTACCTGGGAACAGGAAATTTTAACGAAAAAACTGCCCGTTTATATTGCGACCATGGTTTATTCACCGCTCATCACGAACTCATCGATGATTTGAAAAAAATGTTTTATTACCTCGAAACCCAGCAAACCGATTTCAAGTTTAAACACATATTGGTACCAAATTTCAACTTCATTAACCGGATCGGGCAATTGATCAATCAGGAAATTGAACAGGTAAAAAAAGGAAATAAGGGTTATATAATACTAAAAATGAATGGTTTTCAAGATATCAACATGGCCGACATGCTCTATCGTGCCAGCGAAGCCGGTGTAAAAATCGACCTGATCGTCAGGGGAATCTGCATCGTCAAACCAGACAAGAAATACAGCAAGAACATCAGGATCATCAGAATCATCGACCGCTATCTTGAACACTCAAGAATCTATATGTTCCATAACAATGGGCATCCCAAAGTATTCCTTGGCTCGGCCGACTGGATGAAAAGGAATCTTTATCGCAGGGTTGAGTGCGTGTTTCCTGTATTTTCAGATATCATTAAAAAACAATTGATTGATGTCCTAAAAATCCAATTAGCCGATAATGTGAAAGCCTGCCAAATAGGTTCCAAAATGGAAAACATCAGGATCGTAAACAATCAGGTAAAAGTAAGGTCACAAATTGCAACCTACGAATATTTCAGGCACAAGTTTTCACACACACCACAACTCCTGTGAGAAAACCAATCGTTTTTGTTATTTTTGCAACAAAAGCAGGCCGTTCCATCGCTCCGTGAATTCGGAGAGGAAAGTCCGGGCAACATAGGGCATCCCGCTCTTGAAAAAGAGATGTCCGCGAGGGTTTAGGCACCGGGAAGAAAATAACCGCCCCGCCAAATGCTGGGGTAAGGGTGAGAAGGTGAGGTAAGAGCTTACCAGTGCTTGTGGTGACACAAGCAGCTGCCGGTCTCGGGAGTTGCAAGACCAAATAGATCCTGAAAGCTTCGGCATATGGTTGCCCGCCATATCGAGTCTGGTTTTACCTGCTGTTTCAGGAGGGGTAGGTCGCTTAGATAAATGATGGAACCCGACATGTTCGGTGACAAAACCTGGCTTACAAGCCTGCTTTTTTACATTTTCCAGTTTTAAGCAACTTTAGCCCCTTCCCCCCTCACTACAATGCAACAAACATCCACCCAAATTGTTAACAAATGTTAACGCAAACGAATATGTTACACCACGTTACGATTTTATTATATTGATTTGAATTATCATCTTTTCCATTTGGCTTATCATTCCCTGTTTGGCCTACAATTTATATCAATTTGACCCCTTAAATTACAGAATCATCGTCCTCAGTATCTATCCAAGGTTTTTAAATTTGTTATCAGTTAGATCAGTTTTTTATAAAGCATCAGCAGTTATGTCAAAAAGTATTTCAGGAAAGTTGATTTTTGATCAATACCTTATATTCAAAAGTTTCGAAACCAGTGTAATTGGAATTACATTTGCCCTTATCCTATTTTTTTTTAGCCTATCAGGTATTCACCATCTCAAACTGGGATTGAAAGATTTTCAAAAAAATCAGGAAATCGAGCAATGCCAGTTTAGCTCACCGACCCCTACCTGAACAAATTTTCCACTTCTCTTTTAGGCTCATTCAAAATGGTTTATTTACAAGAAAAGAACAGCTCAAATCTTAGCTTTTGTTAAACTTTACCAAAGTATGTCGCTAAACTGAATATTCTTTTTTCTTTCATGCTTAAGTTTGTGTTAAAGTAAAACAAAAGATGAATTATTCCGGTGAAATTGCAGGCTTAGCAACCGCATTGTGTTGGACAGTTACCGCCATGAGCTTTCAATATGCTTCAAGAAGAATAGGCTCGGTTACAGTTAACCTGATCCGATTGCTTTTCGCGATGTTGTTTTACATGTTGTATAGCCGCATTTTTTTAGGTTCCTGGTTCCCTGCCGACGCACCAGCCAAGGCATGGATCTATTTAAGCATTTCAGGGTTTATCGGCTTTGTATTGGGCGATTATTTTCTGTTTAAATCATACGAATACGTAAGTTCTAAAATTTCAATGCTACTGATGACCTTGGCCCCACCAATTGCAGCCTTACTTGGTTGGATCTTGATGGGTGAGCGGTTTAGCTTACTAAACACCTTGGGTATGATATTGGTAATCGGGGGAGTTGCCGTAGTAATAATGAAAAAAGATGTCGAAAACGGAGAAAGAAAAATGAGATATCCCCTTAAAGGAATTCTGCTTGCTTTCGGCGGTGCTATTGGACAAGGAGTTGGAGCTGTTTTTAGTAAAATTGGAATGGGCGATTACCACCCTTTTGCAGCCTCCCAAATCAGGGTAATTACGGGTTTAGTCGGCTTCATCATTTTAACTACTCTGATGAAAAAGTGGAAAGCCCTTTTTGAGGGAGTAAAAGACCAGCAATCGATGCAAGCCTTGACCCTGGGTTCTTTCTTTGGGCCTTTCCTGGGTGTTTCTCTTGGCATGGTGGCCTTTCAATTTACTTCGGTAGGAATCGCCTCGACCCTAATGGCCACTGTACCAGTATTTATTCTTTTACCTTCTCACTTCGTGATGAAAGAAAAACTGACCCTGAACGAGGTTGTCGGAGCCATTGTTTCTGTACTGGGCATCACCATTTTTTTCATTGCCTGAAAAACATAAAATCGGTTTTTTCAAAATTTTTTCTATATTGTCTTTCCAATTGTTAACCGAAAAAACAGATTTATTTTTTCACGATCCAAGAGGCGGATAAACAAAATTAATTTTTTTCCTATTTACTGTATTTCAATATTTTACTGTAATAATATAGCATTAATATGTTTTATTATGAAGTTATTGATCGTTGCAAACAACCATAATATCAGCTCGATTTACAGGAAGTTAATTAAAAACATAGTCCAATTTAGTTTAATTTTCGAAAGTAAGTCAGCTGAAGATGCAATTTTTACCGTGTTAAACGAACAGGTAAACTTGGTAGTTACCGAAGCAAAACTCAATGGCCATTCTGGCTTTGAGCTGGCTCGATCCATTTTTTGTTCAAAAATACCTTGCTTGGTTATCGTTATCGCCGACAATGAACAATGCGCCGTAGAAGCAATTAGGGCCCATGTTTTCGAACTCATTATTAAGCCATTCAGACCAGAAAAGTTAACAGAAACAGTAAGGAGTGCTTTGTTGAAAATAAGTGCAGTGGAAGTAAACCGTGAAATTCAGAAAAAAAATACGGTAAAAATCAGGATCAACACTACTTCTGGATTCAATATATTTGATATCAATAAATTAATCTATTGCATTGCCGACGGGGCTTATACCAAAATATTCCTGACCGATCAAACTGAAATAACTTCTTGCTTTAACATTGGAAAAATTGAGGAAATCCTATCTTATCATAATTTTTCCAGAATAAACAGATCAGTAATAATCAACACCAAATTTCTTCAAAAAATTGAACGATATCAATATAAATGCTGGCTATCGGATGGGAAAAGGGAAACCGAATTTGATGTGAGCAAAAAATACATGCCACTATTGGATGGAAGAATTATATAAGAACCATAAAATACCCTACCATGATCAACGTATTAATCGTCGACGATGAACCCTCGGCAAGAGGCTTTCTGAAAAAAACCCTGGAATCCGACCATCGGCTTACAATTATCGACTCGGTAAGCAACACCAAATCGGCTATGGAAATTATGGAAAGAAGGAATATCGACTTAATTTTTCTCGATATCCAAATGGCCGAAGAAGATGGGTTACAATTTGCAGCTCGCATAAACTCAGGGAACTATCACACCCATATTGTTTTCGCAACCGCTTTTCCTGAATACGCAATCAGTGCTTTCAGCATCAAGCCATACGATTACCTGCTGAAACCCTTATCGCCAGACGAGGTACTGTCGGTTGTCGACAGGTTTATTGAAACCATTGAAACCGAAAGACTCCTGCTTATGAAGAAATCTCGGTGGGGGGTTAATGTACCCGACAAAATCAAATTAAAATTAAAATTTGGATTCTCTTTCGTTTCACCCGAAAAAATTGTTTTGTTTCAATCGGCTCTTGGCCATTGCGAAGTATTTTACAACAACGGAAACAAAGAAAAAACCTATTGGCAACTTCATCAAGTGGCCGACATGACCATGAATCATAGTTTTGTCCAACTTAATCGGTCAACTGTCGTAAATATCAATTACATTAGTCGGGTTGATAAAAAAGAAAGAATAGTTCATGTACAATTCGCAAATCAAGTAATTAAATTTGGGGTAACTAAGTTAAAAATCAAAGAATTAGAAAACATTCAAACCATAAGAATAGGATAAACAAATGAATAATAAAACCAGATACGTACTTTTTGGCCTTGGTGCCCTTTTATTAATATTTTTAGCCTGGTATTTCAGCGACATTATCACCTATATAGCCATTTCGGTTGTGCTTGCTACAATGGGAAGGCCATTAGTACGATGGCTTTCAAAACTAAAATTAGGAAAAGTCAGGCTATCGACAGGAGTTAGTGCACTGATTACTCTTATTACCATGTGGTTACTTTGTTTTGGGTTTTTCAGGCTGATCATCCCCATTCTGGTCGAGAAGTTCAATTATTTTTCCAAGGTTGATCTTGAATCGTTTTTTATCGCCATCGAAAAACCAATTGCCTGGATTAGCAATTTCCTCTATGGCGAACCTATTTCATTGAGCGACAAAAGCATTATCGATTTAATAGGCTCCAAACTGGCTTCGTTTTTTAAAGTGTCAGAATTATCAGGGATGCTGGGCACCATTGTGGGGGTTATAGGATCGCTGTTTATCGCCTTGTTCTCGATCTCGTTCATCACTTTCTTCTTTCTAAAGGAAGAAGGTAGTTTCCGTAAAGGAATTATGCTGCTTGTTCCCACTGGCTACGAAGAAAGGTTTGAAAAAAGCATGAACCGTATTGCCAGACTGCTGAACCGCTACCTAATCGGCATCGTATTAGAAATATTCATTGTGATGAGCCTCGATACGATCGGGTTAATGATTGTAGGTCTAAGTTTCAGCGATTCCATCGTGATCGGGATGCTTTGTGGTTTGTTTAACGTCATACCCTATTTAGGCCCTTGGATTGGATCAATCATAGGAGCGGTCATCGGAATTGCCATCAACATCAATACAGATTTTCAAACAGAATTACTGCCATTGATTGGCTTCATGCTTATTGTTTTTGTTGCCGTACAATTAGTCGACAATATTCTTCTTCAGCCTTTGATTTATTCCAGTTCGGTAAAAGCACATCCTCTCGAAATATTTCTTGTAATTATGGCAGCAGGTAGCCTGGCCGGAGTGGTTGGCATGATCGTAGCCATACCTACCTATACCATTCTCAGGGTATTGGCAGCAGAATTCTTGTCAAATGTTAAACTTGTCAGAAAAATTACCGAGAAAATGTAGTTCCCTCTTTTTATACCACATATCGTGCGATTGTACTATAATCATTTCACTTTGGGAGAATTCTCCCCTAAGGTGTCTGCATGTAACAG
>CAZSIK010000232.1:0-7079 GCA_964606515.1 uncultured Prolixibacteraceae bacterium | reverse complement strand
TTTTAGGCGATGGATACGCAACAGAAGAATTGGAAAAGTTCCGCGATGATGCTCGACGTTTGTCGAATGCGCTTTTAGAGACCGAACCGTTCAAATATCAGCGAAAAAACTTCAACGTTAGGGCGGTTGAAACTCCAGCAAGTCAATCGGGGGTCATGCAACCCCATCAGGGGATTTTTAAACGTACGCCCCTTTCGGTGAGCTATGGCATTTTTGGTTCCGAACGATATGCCCTCACCTACGACAACAAAACCGTGCGCGATGTGGCTTCGGCAGTACCTTACGATTTCATGGTAATCCTGGTCAACGAAAGTACCTATGGTGGTGGAGGCATTTACAACTTGTACACCACCGTGGCTGCCGGAAATAAATTTGCTGAATATGTGATGGTACACGAAATGGGGCATCACCTGGCTGCCCTGGCCGACGAGTACTACAGTTCGTCGGTGGCATACGAAGCCCCTAAGATTAGCCTCGAACCCTGGGAAACCAATGTAACCGCCCTGCATCATCCTCAAAATTTGAAGTGGAAAGAACAGGTTGAGCCAGGTACGCCCATACCCACTCCCTGGAACAAAGAAGCATTCGACAAAAAGGCGTATGCCACACAGGAAGAAAGGCAAAAAATCAGGGCAGAACAACGACCCGAGACTGAAATGGAAGCCTTGTTCGATCGGCAATTGAAAGAAGAAGAGGCATTTTTTAAGGCTGAACCCTACGCAGTCAAAGTAGGCGCTTTCGAGGGGGCAAATTACAATGCTAAGGGGATGTACCGTTCCCAGCTCGATTGCATCATGTTCAGCAGGCACACCCAATTTTGTGTGGTGTGCAGTAACAGCATATTGAAAGTCATTCAACAATACAGTAAATAATAGAGGGTTATGTATAAAATTCGTTTCTTTATCCTGTTGATTGTGCTGGCATCTACCAGTTTCGCACAAAAGCAATTTGTTGCGTACAACGACAGCGCTATCGCTTACCAGGGCCGTATCCAATTCCGGGCCGATGCCGCTGAACTGATCTGGTCGGGTACTTCGGCCACCCTTCGTTTTGAAGGCACTTCGGTTTCTGCCATCCTGCAAGACCTCGACACGGCAAATTATTATAATATTATTGTAGATCAGCAATTTGTTGGAAAATTTCATGTTTCGAAAGAAAAAAAGTCCTATATCCTGGCTTCTGATTTATCAGCAGGAATCCACACCGTGCAATTGTTTAAACGTACAGAATGGGACAAAGGCAAAACCTTATTCTTTGGCTTTGAATTGCCTGCTGATGCCAAGGTGCTGGCCAAAGCTCATGCAAAAAAACGGAAAATCGAATTTTACGGGAATTCAATCACCAGTGGCTATGCCAACGAAGACAATACCGGACAGGACCGCTGGTGGGGCTATTACCAAAACAATTATGAAACATACGCAGCCATTACAGCCCGTCACTTCGATGCACAATATTATTGCAACTCGAAAAGCGGTATTGGCATCGTCATCAGCTGGTTCCCTTTTGTGGTAACCGACGTGTACGATCGTACCGACCCGACCGACTCGACCTCGAAGTGGGATTTTTCGCGCTATCAGCCCGACGTAGTGGTAATTAACTTGTTCCAGAACGATTCCTGGCTGGTAAACCGACCCGAGCACGAAATGTTTAAGCATTTCTTTGGGAATAAGGCCCCCTCAAAAGAAGCCATTATCGAAGCCTATAAAAACTTTGTGGCCGCCATCAGGGGCAAGTACCCCAATGCTTCGATTATTTGCGCCTTGGGAAGCATGGATGCCACCCGTGAAGGTTCGGTTTGGCCGGGGTACATCCAAAAAGCTGCTGACCAGTTAAACGACAAAAAGGTTTATACTCATTTCTTCCCCTTTAAGAATACCGGGGGGCACCCCAATGTTGCAGAGCAACAAGCTATGGCTGAAAGCCTGGTAAATTTCATTGAGCAGAATATTGGGTGGTAAGCAACATCCTTGTTGCAGCTTGCAAATTTTGTTAGTCTTGTTAGTCTTGTTAGTCTTGCTAGTCCTGCAAGACTTGCACGACCTGCAGGACTAGCTAAAATCGCAAAAATTGCCTAACCAACTTCCTTGCAAATTCTAAAGTACTTCTTTAACTTGCAAAAGTTATTTTGAAATAGTAAAGTACCACTTTAAACTACACACCATGAAAAATTCCTTAATTCAGCCAAGTGGCGGATATTCAAAACTAATTTCTTACCAAAAAGCAGAATGCGTTTATGACTTGACTTATTATTTTTGTCACCATTATTTAAGTAAGGGTGATCGCACCATTGACCAAATGATTCAGGCTGCGCGTTCGGGTAAGCAGAATATTGCAGAAGGCAGTGCCACATCAGCTACTTCGAAAGAGTTCGAGATTAAGCTGATGAATGTGGCCAAAGCAAGTCTAGAAGAGCTTTTGCTCGACTACAAAGATTACTTGCGCACGAGAAACCACCTGCTTTGGGATCTAAATTCAAAAGAAGTATCAGCAATGCGAAAAATAGGAAGGCAGCATAACGACAGTTTATTTTACTTGGATCTGGCAAAAACAAGACCACCAGAAACCATCGCCAATATGACGATCAGTCTGATTAATCAAACCACTTACCTGCTTAGGCGTCAAGTGAATACTTTGGGAGATGCCTTTCTCAAAGAGGGCGGGTTTCGTGAACGGATGACCCGTTGTCGTGTTGAAGAACGAAAACAATTTGAAAAAAAACAAAAATCAAAACCATGAGAAAATTATTTATCCTTTTGATTTTCCTTTTAATAACGACGAGTACTTTTTCACAGCCTCAGGTAATTTACGTTTGGGAAGGCCCTATATCGGGAGCGATTCCCAACAGCAATTACGTTACCGTGACCGATTCGAACGACAACTGGATCAAATCGCGAATGATTGCCAGTCCTACGCTCGATTATTACCCGGCTGATCCTGCTGTATCGAACGGCACCTCGGTTATTGTTTGTCCAGGTGGAGGGTACTGGGGGGTGGCCATCGACCACGAGGGGAAAAAGGTGGCCCAGTGGTTCAATGCCTTAGGCATTACGGCTTTTGTGCTGAAATATCGTTTGCCTTCCGACGACATCATGACCGATAAAGCAATTGGCCCCTTGCAAGATGCACAGGAGGCCATCCGCCTGGTGCGCCGTAATGCGAAAAGATTCGCTATCGATCCGGGAAAAATTGGCATCATGGGCTTTTCAGCGGGAGGGCACCTGGCTTCGACCGCTTCGACCCATTTCAATGAAAAAGTATACACCCCATCCGATACCATCTCGGCCCGGCCCGATTTTTCAATCCTGATTTATCCGGTAATTTCTATGGATTTGAGCATCACCCATAGAGGTTCCAGGGATAACCTGTTGGGTAAAACACCGGTGAAGGAACAGGTCGACCGCTTTTCGAACGAGTTACAGGTAGGGAAGCAAACTCCACCTGCCTTTCTGGTCCATTCGCTCGACGATGATGTAGTGCCGGTTGAAAACAGTATCCGCTATGCTTTGGCCATGAGGCAACAAAAAAATGCCTGTGAATTGCATATCTATGAAAAAGGAGGACACGGTTATGGGCTTGGGCGCTCGGAAGGAACCGAATCGACCTGGCCTGTGGCTTGTGAAAAATGGTTGAAAAGCAGAGGAATAATTACGATTTCAAACGACGATAAAGAATAGATTATTTATCGAATTTATGAGATTAAACAACTGGATGAAGACTTTTTTGAAGGAGAATAATAAGCAATAATTGAAATTTTATTTTTAGGGAACTTATTCATCCCGGTTTTGTGATTTTTTGAAATTCCAGGTTACTAATGAGATTGAAAGCGTGTACACGACAATCTTTAATCAATTAACAGTAACGAAATGGATACATGACCGATACAAAAGAACAATTTCTCGATATACTGGAAAAGAATATCGGGATCATACTGAAAATATCAAGGGCGTACACCACGATCGAGCAGGATAGGGAAGACTTGATCAATGACATTACCCTTGAACTTTGGAAATCGTTTGCCAGTTTTAATGGAGCCTCGAAAATTTCAACCTGGATTTACCGGGTGGCAATTAATACTTCATTGAATTTCAAAAGAAAAAAAAGAAACGACCCCTGCTTCGTTTCGGTAAACGATTTTAAAAAGATTGAAATACCCCAGTGGCTTTCGGAACAGGAAAATTCGTCGGAAATAGAAATTCTATACCAATGCATCGACGAGTTGAATGAAATCAATAAAGCCCTTATCTTGCTCTATCTCGACGGCAATTCACACGAGGAAATCGCATCCATACTTGGCATTTCAAAAAGCAATGTCGGTACACGTATTGGCCGTATTAAAGAACAAATTAGAAATTTGCTTACTTCAAAAAACAAACAAAATGGAATGGGTACAATTTGAAAATAGTTGGCGCGAGTACGATAAAAAAATCAGCGACAACACGCGCATTAACAAAGAAATCCTTAGAAGATTATTGATTATGAAGCCTGAAAAACGCATCAGCCGGATCAAATTAAAATCAGGGTTCAACCTTTTCTCTCCAATAATTTTCATTGCATTGATCCTTATTTTGGATGTTCAGTTTTCTTTTGAAACCTCTTTTTTCATTGGACTTGCTCTTTTTCTTCCCATCTATTTGCTCACCTATGTATGGGATATCCGGTTTTTTCAATTGATCAGGGACATCAATTTTTCTTTGCCGGTAACCACCATCAAGAAGACGGTGGCAGAACTGGAACAATACAAGATTAAAACCACCCGGGTTAAATACGCCTTAATGCCATTTGCCATGGTCGGGTTCATCCTGATGATCGTTCAAAAGTTTACTTTTCAATTCACTTTATTTTCAATTTTACCAATTATTCTCATCGTAATGGTGTTCCTGCTTTCGTTGTACTATACCTTTAAATATTCAGTTTATGGGCAATACAAGGAACTGAACCGCGAAATCGACGAAGTGCTTTCTCTTGAAAAAGAATAGTATATATCGTTTTCTGATTTTTTTTTAAAACAATTGTCCCTAGCTGAATCCTGGTTTATGCCGGGGACAATTATTTATACTAAAGCCCATCCATTGATACTTATTCAACTGCTGTTAAACCATTTTTCCCATATTGACAATGAGAGAAAAAAATCATAAATTTGATAATTATTAAAAGAGAATAATTCTCATATAAAAACCAAACAACATGAATGCAGCTGAATACAGCCGTAAGTTAATGGAGAAGAAACTCAAGGTTACCCCTCAGCGAATGGCGATTCTAGAGGCAATTTTCAACCTGAACAACCACCCCAGCGCCGATCAGATTATTGAATACATCAGGAATAATTATCCAAATATTTCAACTGCTACCGTGTACAAGGTCCTCGATGCCTTTGTTTCCTGCGGATTGGTGAAGAGGGTCAAAACCGAGAGGGACATCATGCGCTACGATGCCCTTACCGAAAGCCATCATCATATTTATTGTACTGATTCCGATTGTATTGAAGATTATAAAGATGAAAAGCTGAATCAAATACTGAAGGCCTATTTTGAGGATCATCAAATTCCAGGTTTCGATATCGAAGACCTAAAGCTACACATCGTTGGAAAGTTCACCAATAAAAAGGAATGAACAAATAAACAAATCAATATAAAAACTAAGAAGCATGGAAGAACATCCTGAAAAAGTGAGTAAATGCCCTGTAACAGGAGCAATGAGCAAACACAGCGCTGCAACAGGCGGAACAAAAAACCTCGACTGGTGGCCCAACCAGTTAAAGTTAAACATCCTGAGGCAACATTCCTGCAAATCGAACCCCATGGACAAGGGTTTTTGCTATGCCGAGGAATTCAAGAGCCTTGATTTATCCGCGATTAAGAAAGATCTCAAAAAACTGATGACGGATTCCCAGGATTGGTGGCCTGCCGATTTTGGCCATTATGGTCCCTTGTTTATCCGCATGGCCTGGCACAGTGCAGGTACCTACCGCACCATCGACGGGAGGGGTGGGGCAGGGGGCGGGCAGCAACGCTTTGCCCCGCTCAACAGCTGGCCCGACAATGTGAACCTCGATAAGGCCCGGCGCCTGTTGTGGCCCATCAAACAAAAGTATGGCCGCAAAATTTCGTGGGCCGACCTGATGATTCTCGCCGGCAACGTAGCCCTCGAATCGATGGGATTTAGAACCTTCGGGTTTGCCGGGGGCCGTATCGATGAATGGGAACCTGCCGAGGATGTGTATTGGGGTTCCGAAACCAAATGGCTCGATAACGACGAACGGGTTCTCGACAAGAGCGAAACCGACAATCCCTTGGCTGCCATTCAGATGGGGCTGATTTATGTCAACCCGGAAGGGCCAGGCGGAAATCCAGATCCTCTGGCTGCGGCGACCGACATCCGCAACACCTTTGCCCGTATGGGGATGAACGACGAAGAAACTGTGGCCCTGATTGCAGGGGGACATACCTTTGGAAAATGTCACGGAGCAGGCGATGCTTCCAATATGGGCCCGGAACCCGAAGCTTCAGATATTGAAAACCAGGGACTGGGTTGGAAAAACAGTCATGGGAAAGGTATGGCCGGTGATACCATAACCAGCGGTCTTGAAGTGATTTGGACCCAGACCCCGGCCAAATGGAGTTACTATTTCTTCGAAAACCTTTTTAAATTCGAATGGGAATTGAGCAAGAGCCCCGCAGGCGCCCACCAGTGGGTTGCTAAAAATGCAGGCAACATCATGCCCGATGCCCATGATCCGGCAAAAAAACATGCACCCACCATGCTCACTACCGATCTCTCGTTGCGTTTCGACCCGGCATACGAAAAAATCTCGCGGCATTTTTATGAGAACCCCCTCGATTTTGCCGACGCCTTTGCCCGCGCCTGGTTCAAACTCACCCATCGCGATATGGGGCCGCGCACCCGTTACCTTGGGCCTGAAGTTCCTAAGGAGGAGTTGATCTGGCAAGACCCAATTCCAGTCATTGATCATGGTTTGATCGATAAAGATGATATTGAAATTTTGAAAGCCAGTATATTGAATTCGGGGCTTACGGTTTCCCAACTGGTAACTACCGCATGGGCTTCGGCTTCTACCTTCA
>CAZSIK010000231.1:0-7093 GCA_964606515.1 uncultured Prolixibacteraceae bacterium | reverse complement strand
TAATCCTTTATAAACCGAACAGACAACCCATCTTTTTTGCTTTTGACGTAGTTGAACATTTCTTCGTAATCGGAAGCAAGGAGCTGGCTGGTGGCGGTGTATATATTGAACTCGTCAGATGCCCACCAATAACCGGATGTTCCAATGTTCCTGAAAGCCCCCCCCTTGCCCTCGTAACGGTGTCCAGCTGGAAAGGCTGTAAAACCAGTGCTGTTGTTGTTTTCAGGTGCATTACCAGGGGTGCCTTCAAATTCTGATGATTTCCAGTTTGTTTTAGCACAAAGCGATTTGGAAAACTTGTTTCCTTCTTTTGTACCATCGTAGTTGTACCCATTGGCAGTGAGGTAATCATGTAGAATATAGCAGTCCTTGTCGGTTGGTATGTGCCAGCCTGCCAGGGCAAGCTTGCCCGTGTTTACCGCGTACCAGTTGTAAAGCCTGCCGTAGATTTCTGAATTGCTTTCAAGGTTGTTGTAATTGCAGTAGGCTCCGGTGGTTAAGGAACACCATTGAATACTATCTGTTACATTGGGAATCGGTGTTCCATCGTTGTATATACTGGTTTTTAGGTTTTCTCCCATCCAATACTGATCGCCTATTTTTACTACCGAATAATTGTTCCCATCAGCATCCGTGCATTGAATAAAAGGAATTTTTAGTTCTTTACTTTGATTTGGAACATCGTTTAACACCGTTTTATAAATACCAGATTTTCCTGTGATTTTTAAGCGGTCACCCTTTTTGTATTGCATCACCACATCGGCCTTAGCACTTTTTAGATTTGCAGGGGTAAAAGACAATTCCTGGAAACCATTATAGCTTATTTCTGGTTTTGAACCGGATGGGCTATTGCTAATAAATTTACCGGTACAGGAGAATTTGCTTGTATAGACCCTGATTGAGTACACTCCTTTACCAAGCCCTTTTAGGATAAAAGAATGGAGGCCGGCATTCATTTCACTTGAAGTGGAGACCAATTTTCTTCCAGGGAGATTATAAATCTCAACATTCACTTTGCCTGAAGCAGGGAGTGCAAATTCAATTGTACTGCTTTCGTTTAGCGGATTTGGAAATATTTTTATTTCTCCATTGTCGTTATACATAAAATTACTTACTCCTACTCCTTCTCCTACAAGGTGAAGAACCTGATTGCCGGCTAAAACAAGGACGGCTCCGGTATTTATGTTTTCAACTTCAACACTGTCAACAATAGTGCTTGCGCCTGTTCCGGCAAAAGTAATTTTATAGTCCTGCGCGTGTAGGGCAAAATGGGTTAAAATCAATAATATGAAAACAATACAATTTTTCATTTCTGTTATTTTTTCTTCTTTGTTCACTATTTCGATGTTGGGTAACGATTCAAGTATGTTTATTCCATTAAGTACCCATAAGGTTAATTTTGGTTTGCTGGCGCAAATTATGAAATTAATAGTGATAGAAATTCTTTTAATATAATTTTTTTTACTCTTTTACCTGTTTTTTGTCCCGACATTCTCAAACAGATTCAAGAAGTGCATACAATCAGGAATTTGTAAAAAAATAACATTTATACACACCCCTAAGCCCTCCAGGGAGGGGAATTACTTAATACATAGTTGAAGTTTGATTCATTTATTATGATGCCCGCTTATTCGGGGAGGATTACTTATGACAAGTCGTGCATGATAAAAAGGGATGGTAAGGAAGGGGCAAAGCCACCTCCTTACCACCCCTTGATGATTCCAAATGGTCTGTCACCGCGAACGCAGTGAGGGGTTTATTTTTGTACAGGTCAGATACTTATTACATATATTTGTTTCTGCCTGCCCACTATTTTGAACTCCGGAATTTTGTCTTCAAATTTTGAAATTCCAGTAATCATCTTTGATCTCGGTGGTTTGTTGCTCCCAATAAGCAGGCGATACCTTCTTCCCGTCGTGGGTCTTTAGGCTCATTCCGTATACTGCCAGGGTGGGATTAAAGACGATGCGGGTTACACCTAAGATATATTTTTTGGGTGAGCCGTCTTCCTTCGCTTCCTCCTCGGCGACCACCACTTCAAGTTGGTTATATTCAAGAAGATCCTTAAGAAAAGCCACGCGTTCGGCGTTGATCCCCTTTTCGATTACCGTGCAACGCACAGCGTTGATTTCTTCGACAATATGTTTTGAGGTTAAGGGCATATCCTTTTTATTTATTCATTACAGACCAAAGGCCAGATTGTTGACCCACTCGTAAATCTGGCTCCAGAAACCAATCATAAAAATACCAGCCACGCACATAATCAACCCGATACGGGTGTACCCATCGCTTTTAAACCAGGCCAACGGATTCTCGTTTTTGTTGATGAACATGGCTTTCACCGGCAACATGTAGTAATACAGCGAAATGGTGGCATTGAGTACGGCTATCAAAATCAGCCAATAATAACCTCCCGAAGCAGCCGATTGATAGAGAAAAAACTTTCCGAAAAATCCGGCAATCGGGGGAATACCAGCCAGCGAAAACATCGAAAGCATCATCAGCAAACTGAGTTTCGGATTGGTGCGGTACAATCCGTTGTAGTCGTCCATATCGGTTTTCCCGGTGGCATTTTCAATGGCGATTACAACGCCGAAAGCCCCAAGGTTCGAGAAGATATACGTAAGTACGAAATAGATCACCGAGGTCATCCCGATCTTTCCGCCACTGATCATGGCCATCAGCAAAAAACCGGCCTGGGCTATTGACGAAAAGGCAAGGAAGCGTTTCATATTCTTTTGCCATAACGCAAACAGGTTGCCAATGGTCATGGTTAGCACGGCAATAAGGTAAATCATGTTTTTCCAGATGGGTGCAATTACAGGGAACACGGTAAACAGCACGATAACCAGGATAAAGGCTGCCGCACCTTTCGAGATTACCGAAAGATAGGAGGTGACATTGGTGGGGGCACCCTCGTACACATCGGCGGTCCAGAGGTGGAAGGGCACCAGCGACAATTTAAAGGCCATCCCAGAAAAGAAAAAGAGGAAGGCCATAACCTGTAAAGGATCTCCGGCAAAGGCGCTTCTTACCGCGTCAAAATAAATCGAACCAGTGGAACCATAAATAAACGATAGGCCAAACAGCAAAATACCCGACGACAGTGCCGACGACAGCAGCAACTTGATCCCCGCCTCGGCCGATCGGGTCTGATGCCGGTTGTAGGCAGCCAGGGCAGCAATGGGGATGGTGGCCAGTTCCAGACCCAGGTAGAGCATCAGGAAGTCGCCCGAAGAAATCATAAAATACATCCCCACCAGGGTTGAAAACAGGAGAATGAAATATTCGCTGATTTTTTGCTGGTTGTCGGGTTTCTTCAGCCAGCCAACCGACTGGAATAGAACGATCAGCACGCCAAGGTTCAATATATTTTTCATCATGACCAACAGGGCCGAGCTGCGGTACATGCCGCCAAACAAGACCAGTTCCCGATTGGGAAGGAACCCGATCAGGGTATGGATGGAAAACAGGGTCAGGGCAATAGGTATAATCTTGTGCTTTTTTTTGCTGTCGAGGTTCAGATCAATAATGAGCACAACCAGCGCCAACAGGGTCAGTGCTATTTCGTGCCTCATGGATAGGATATCGCTTATGCTCATGGTATTAAAATCTTAGGTTTACCAAATTGGCCGGGTCGATCCCGTTGATCTTGTCAATGATCGGAGCCAGACTGAAGTTGATCATGTTTGAAAGCCAAAGCGGGGCAATGCCAATGGCGGCAATGGCCAGAACCAGGGTGACTGTCGAAAGCCTTTCGTACCAAACAGCATCTTTAAGATGCAGGAAGTGGTCGTTTTTGATCGGGCCAAAGAGCAACATCCCCACAACACGGAGAATGTACACGGCCGTCACCACGATCGACGAAGTGGCCACAATGGTCATTACCCGGTGAAAGGTGTCGGTATGTTGAAAGGAGCCAACAAAGATCGTCATCTCAGCCACGAAACCGCTTAAGCCTGGCAATCCAAGCGAAGCCAGTCCGGCGATAACCCAAACCACCCCAAGAAAGGGCAGAACCTTCATCAATCCCCCCATTTCGTTAACCATCCGCGTATGGGTACGTCCGTAAATCATACCGATTAGGGCAAAGAAAAGGGCAGTCATCAATCCGTGGGAAATCATTTGCATTACGGCGCCGGTCATGGCAGTTTGGTTCATCATCAGAACAGCAAACAACACTAATCCGCAATGGCTTACCGACGAATAGGCATTGATGTATTTCAGGTCTTTTTGAGCAATGGCACCAAAAGCGCCATATACTACGCTCACTCCGGTAAGGATCAGAAAAATCCAGGCCTGTTCGTGGGCCGCTTCAGGCATCAGGAAGATTGCAACACGAAAGGCCCCGTAACCGCCAAGCTTCATCAGCACACCTGCATGGAGCATCGAAACGGCTGTTGGCGCCGAGGCATGGCCGTCGGGCGACCAGGTAAAGGGAAAGAGGAAGCGTTGTATTTCGACCGGTATTTTTATTTTGGCAATTTCCATAATGTTGAAGGTCAATGCACCTCCATCGGGGGCCGAGTAGAAGTAGATCCCCAGGATGCCCACGGTGAGCAGTGCCGATCCGCCCATCAGCATCAGGGTCAGTTTCATGGCCGAGTATTCCTTGTTCCCCGATCCCCAGAGGCCAATCAGTAGGTACATCGGGATCACTGCAAGCTCGTAAAAAAGGAACATCGTAAAAAGATCGAGCGAGATGAAAAACCCGAAAACGCCCGAGGAGAGTAAAATCAGCGAGATGAAAAACTCGCGCGGGAGCAGTTCCATTTTCCATGAAGCAAAGACCCCCGCAAAAACCACGATGGCGGTAAGGGCAATCATGGCCACCGAAATCCCGTCGACCCCAATGGCATAATGGATGTTTAGGGCGGGAAACCACAAGGCATCGTAAGTGAACAACATCGCTTCCATGTTCCCGGCTTTTCGTTCGCCAAGGTACAGGAACACCAGCACGGCAGCAACCAGCAGCTCGATGCCCATACCCACCGCGCTTACCATGCGTGTTTGTTTCAGCTCCTTCGTGAAAAGGATGCCCACGATGGTCAGCAGAGGTACAATAATAAGCAGGCTAAGTATATTCATTTCAATCTTTTTTTACATGAAAGTCACAAACAAAATCACCAGTACCACCACGCCACTCACGAAAACATATGCATACTGGTGCAGTTTACCCGATTGCAATCCCCTGATCTGGTAGGAGAAAAACTGGGTCATCCCGGCTATGCCGTTCATGGTGCCATCCACCACATGGCGGTCGAACCAGGCCACCGGTGCTGATATACAGCGAAAAATGATCTTTTTGGTCACGAAAAGGTAAACCTCATCGATGTAGAACTTGTAGGAAGCCCATCGGAAAAGGTGTTTAAACGAAGAGGCCATCTTATCCGGAAGGGGACTCTCTTTTTTATAAAAGAACGTAGCCACAGCAATACCGACCACCCCAATCAAAACGGAAGGAATGGCTACTGCAAGGTTGATGTGGGATTCGAGCGGTAATCCATCGCTGCTGACCCATACGCTGAAAGGCAGGAACCCGGCTAAAACCGAACCGAAGGCCAGGATAAGTAAGGGGATGGTCATCACCTTGGGCGCTTCGTGGGGGGTATGGTGGTAATGGGTATTCTTTCCCCAGAAAATGTTGTAATACAAGCGGAACATATAGAAAGCCGTTAATCCTGCCACTAAAAATTCGACGGCAAACAAAATTTTGTTGCTGTGAAAAGCAGCCACCAGGATTTCATCCTTGCTGAAGAATCCCGAGAAGGGAGGAATCCCGGCAATGGTAAGGCAGGCAATTAAAAAGGTAAGGTGGGTAAGGGGAAGGTGCTTCCTTAAACCACCCATATCGTTCATGTTGTTGCTGTGAACCGCGTGGATGATGGCCCCTGCTCCCAAAAACAACAGCGCCTTGAATAGGGCATGGGTAAACAGGTGAAAATTGGCGGCCATGAAGCCCAGGCCTTTCTCTCCACCGTAACCCGAAACCCCAAGCGACAACATCATGTAGCCAATTTGCGACATGGTCGAAAAAGCCAGAACCCGCTTGATGTCGGTTTGGGTGCAGGCGATTATAGCGGCAAAAAGTGAAGTGAAACCTCCGGTCCAGGCAACAATTTCCAAAGCTTCAGGAGCTCCGAGGGCGTATACCGGGAAGAGACGGGCCACAAGGTAAACCCCGGCCACTACCATGGTGGCAGCATGAATTAATGCCGACACCGGCGTGGGGCCTTCCATGGCATCGGGTAGCCAGATGTGGAGCGGGAACATGGCCGATTTACCGGCACCACCCATAAAAATGAAGATCATCGACCAGGTGAGCGTCGAAAGCCCCATAAAGGCAATCCCTCCTTTTGAAGCCAATGCCGGACCAGTTGGATCGTTCAAAATTTGAAAATCGAATGTTCCGGTATTGAACGACAACATCAGGATACCGATCAGAAAGCCAAGATCGGCAAAACGGGTAACAATGAAGGCTTTTTTCGAAGCGGCCACCGCGCTGGGTTTTTCGTAATAAAATCCGATCAGAAGAAAGGAAGAAACCCCAACCAGTTCCCAGAAGATGTACATCTGAAAAATGTTGGTGGCCAAAACCAATCCCAACATCGAGAAACTAAAAAGCGACAGAAAAGCATAAAAGCGGGCAAAACCCCTTTCCCCCTTCATATACCCCAAACTGTAAATGTGTACCATCAACGAAACGGTTGTAATCACTACCAGCATCATCACCGAAATGGGATCGATAAGGGCGCCCAGGTTGATGGTTAATTTTTCGGTAAGGTGTAGCCAAACCAGCTCAAATGCTTTCGATGAGCTATAAGCGGTTCCGGCAACGTGGTCGAGGATGAAATACCGGATGGCGGTATAATACGAAAGCATGGTGCTGACCCCCAAACCAATGGTCCCGATCAGGCCCGAAACAAGGGGTTTCATTTTGTGTCCTGTAAGCCCGGTAAAAATAAAAACGAGCAGCGGGATCAAAGGGATGAACAAAGTATAAGTATAATCGGTCATAATTGAATTTTTCGGTTTGCAGGTATCGGATCAGAATTTCATTTTGTCGACATTTTCGGCGTCGATCGATTTAAAG
>CAZSIK010000230.1:0-7139 GCA_964606515.1 uncultured Prolixibacteraceae bacterium | reverse complement strand
CCCCCGACCCTCTGGGTGTAAACCAGATGCTCTGAACCAACTGAGCTAACCGCCCCTGCTCCTTTTTAAAGCGATGCAAAGATATACCAATGTTTGAAACCAACAAAAAAAAGAAAAACTTTTTGCGAAAAAAATGAAAGAAAAAAGCCGTGTAGTGAAAACAACACGGCCTTATTGGTTTGCCGATTTAAACAATAATTTTTTTACACTTTTTCAGCGATAAGTTGTTGGGCCCTTTCCAAAATAGTATCGTCATCCAATAACACAACCCCTCCGTCGGGCCCTGGCTCCATGTGGATCCCTACTGTTTTGCCACTTTTATAATTGGCTCCCCCAAAATAATTCCTGACGGTATCTACTTCAACTTGAAACTCACTGGCAAGTTGACTCATAGCTCCGTCAGGCAAACTGTCTTTAATTTTACGAAGCTCGTTAAATGTGATCTTCTTGGTCATGGCATATCAATTTTAAGTGTTAAACATGTATTATGAATCTTTAATTTTCCCCTAAATTAAGATATAATCACATAAAAACAACTCTTTTTCACAGGATTTAACAAGCTTTAGTAATTAGAAAGGTTGTTTTTAGGTTAAGAAATTATTAAGCATTTGGGCTATTGCCGATTATCAAATCTTATTGAAATAAAAGCTGGGATATGTTATAGATCATGTTTCGAAATTAAGGGTTTGGATAGTTTGAGGAGCCTTGAAGTTCATAGAATATGTGGTGCAACTTGGGCCTGAAATTTTCGAGAGCGATCTGGGTACTGCGGTTAGGGTAAGTACGGTTGGAAAGAAAGATAAACAGAAGTTGGTTCTTAGGATCAATCCAGGTTACTGTTCCGGTAAAGCCTGTATGCCCAAAGGTTGAAGGGGACGCTAATGGAGATAGGTTCGATTCTTCAGGAGCTAATTTTTCATGACCGATGAATGGCTTATCGAATCCCAAAGCCCTGCGGTTATTGTTTTTTGGATATTGCTGCCTTGTAAAATGGGAAAGTGTTTCGCTGTTTACCAAGCGGTAATCACCATAAAAACCTCCTTGAAGATAAAGTTGGGCAATTTTGGCCAAATCGCCTGCATTACCAAACAAACCTGCATGGCCCGAAATCCCCCCCATCAAGGCTGCTGTCTCATCGTGAACATATCCTTTCACTATAGTTTTTCTGAATAAATAGTCTTCTTCGGTAGGAGGGCATTCTGAAACAGGGTATTTTTCAAATGGTTTATAAAGCAATCGACGAATTCCTAACGGTTTGAATACTTTCTCCTGTAATAACTGATTAAATGGTTTATTGTCAATTGTTTCTATCATTTCGGTAAACAGCATAAAGCCAAGATCGGAATAGGTGTAGCTTTTCTTTTTCAGTAATGCCGTTTTTGTAATTTGTTGTTTCATTTCTGAAAGGAAATCTTTGTTAAGAAACCATCCTGGGGCTATTTCAATTGAAAACGTGTCCGTAGGATTGTTCCTGATCCATTCGGATTTCAATCTTCCCTCTTTTTCAATAAGCTGTGAATGGAACAATAACCCTGACTTTAACCCTGACTGGTGAGCTAAAATTTCCCTTAGGGTAATCTTTTGCTTATCGGGGGTTTTAAATGCTGGAAAATACAGTGAGAAAGGTTCGTCGAGACCAAGCTTTCCTTCTTCCGTCATTTTCATCATTAATGGAAGGGGGCCAACAATCTTTGTTATCGAAGCCAGGTCGTATAAATGGTTTTTGTTTACAATTGTGGTGCTGTCGTAGGTTTGGTATCCGTATGCCTTATCAAAAAATACAATTCCTTTTTGGGCGACCAATAACTGACAACCAGGGAAAAATTGTTCGCGAATGGCCCTGTTAACCATCGAATCTACTTTTTGTTCAAGAAGTTGTGAATTGATTCCTATTCCCTCGGGTAACCCATATTTTAGTCTGCCTGTAGAGTTGGTGCTAATTCCTTCACCTTTGCCAAACTGCCGATCAATCGAAACGGGTAGCTTTCCGGTAAAGCCTAGTGCACCGAATAACAATTGTGCAGCCACATCCTGGGCAGGTACCTGGTTTTCGTAAGCCAGAATCAGTGCTCGAAAAGAAGCTGCACCGGGCAGGTATTTCAACGAAAATACGTTCCCGAAAACGACCAATACAGCATTTTTAAGTGACGCACTTAATTCTACAGCCTTAATCTGAATTTCCGAAAGTGTATATTTTTTCCCAGGATACATATGGTTGTTGTGAAGCGATACCAATACCAAGTTGTAATTTTTTAATTCTTTCATGATCTGGCCCAATTGGTCTTGAGTCGCATTGGAGGGTAGGTGATAATGATTGGCTTCAAGATAGTTGTCGACCCGTTGTTGAAATGGGTTTTTCGTAGCCCCCCCTATCGCCAGTGTTGCAATATTCAAGGTGTCGAGCCGTTGTAGTGGCAACAGGTTGTTCTGGTTCCGGACCAATGTAAGCGATTGTTCAAACAGCCGGTGTGCCGTCAGTTCAAAATTTCTCGAAGCCAGGAAGGGGGTGAGTTTTTCCAGCTCTAATGGTTGGCTATGCCTTATCCCCGATTTTGCATGAAGCACTTTACTGCATTTTTGGTTAATCTCGTCGACAGTTAGAATGCCTTTTGCGATTGCTTCTTTTACTGCTTCAATTACTTCACCGGGTTTGCCAATGAACTCAACCATGTCGATCCCCGCTTTTAAGGCCATCACGGTAGCTTGACTTTCGGAATACCTTGCCGAGATCCCTTTCATGTTCATGGCATCGGAAATAAGCAGTCCGTTAAATTGAAGTGAATCACGCAGAAGGCCTTTCATTATTTTGGCCGACATCGTTGCCGGCAATACCTCTTTTTCGAATTGAGTGAGATGGATGTGTGCCGACATGATCCCGTCAATTCCGCCACTGATAAGCTTGCGGAAGGGCACCAGTTCAACCGTGTCGAGGCGTGCATATGCATGGTCGATTACCGGTAGGGTATGGTGCGAATCGGTCGAGGTATCGCCGTGGCCCGGGAAATGCTTGCACACTACCCTGATTTTTTCGTCCTGCATGCCCCGTGCCAACATTAGGCTTTTTTGGGCCACGAGGTTAGGATTCTCGCCAAACGACCTAAAATTAATGATCGGATTTTCGGGGTTGGAATTTACATCAGCAACCGGGGCAAAATTCATATTGATACCCAAGGCTTTGCATTGTTGCCCGATTTCCCGACCCATCAGGTAAAGCAACGAATCGTCGGTTCCTGCCCCCAAGGTCATCAGGTTGGGGTAGATGGGAACTGAATCCATTCGGAAGGAAAGGCCGTTTTCGGCATCTATCGCTGTAAACAAAGGGATTGTAGAAGCTTTCTGAAAATTCCTGCAAAGACGGGATAATTCATGAGGACTTGATTTCAGAAAAAGCACTCCGCCGACCTTGTGTTTCCTAATCTGGGAAAGGATAAGCTGTTCGTCGCTGTTGCCAAGAATTGGGTAGGAGGTTACCATCAGCAACTGCCCGATCTTTTCTTCCAGGGTAAGGGTTTGCAATACTGAATCGGCCCAGGTGGTCGCTTCTTTCTCATATTCAGGGTTAAAATCATTGCTAATCAAATCGATCGATAGGATAATCAGTAGAATAGTTATTATAATTGTTTTCATTATATTGTACCTCTTTTAAGCTAAGTGCCTGTTCAGTAAAAATAGAAAAAATGATCAGAATGGTTTTTAGAGGAGCAGTTATTTTCATTTACATTCTTGTAGGGGCTCTTACAGCAGTTTGCCAAATACAAAATACTGAAAAGTCAGCCCTTATTTGTGGAGCCAACCAGTTCGAAGTTTACCTTCCACTACTTGAAGGAAAGAAAGTTGCTTTGTTGGTAAACCAGACTTCAATGGTGGGGAACAAGCATTTAATTGATTTTCTTTTGGAAAAGGGAGTTGATATTAAACTAATTTTTGCAGCAGAGCATGGAGTTCGTGGCCAGGTTGAGGCAGGTGAAGATGTAAGTGATGGTATTGATGCAAAAACTTCATTGCCTGTTGTTTCGTTATATGGAACTGAGAAAAAACCTTCGGCCAGGCACTTTGAGGATATCAATATTGTTTTATTTGACATACAGGATGTGGGTTGCCGTTTCTTTACCTATATCAGCACCTTGCACTACGTGATGGAAGCTTGCGCCGAGAACGGAAAAAAAATCATTGTACTCGACCGGCCCAATCCCAACGGCGATTATGTTGACGGTCCAGTACTCGATACTTCGTTGGCTTCTTTCGTGGGTTTGCACCCCATCCCCATAGTGCATGGCTGTACAGTTGGAGAACTGGCCTTAATGATCAACGGAGAAGCTTGGCTTGCCAAAGGTGTAAAGGCCGATCTTACTGTGATACCTGTTGTGAATTACTCGCACAGTACCAGGTATTCATTGCCGGTGCGACCATCGCCCAATTTACCCAATGCCTTGGCCGTGCGGTTATATCCTTCTTTATGCCTTTTCGAAGCTACTAATGTAAGCATTGGTCGAGGGACTACTTTCCCTTTTCAGGTTGTTGGCTTTCCAAAAAAAGGGTTAGGCCGCTTTAGTTTTACCCCGGTTTCGATCCCGGGTATGAGTACAAAACCACTTCAGGAGAACAAGGAGTGTTATGGCGACGATCTTAGAAACTTAACTCATGTGCCTACTTTCACCTTGTCATTTTTTCTCGATTTTTTCAAGAAGATTGGAGATCCGAAAGAATTCTGGAACAGTAAAAGATGGATTGAACAACTGACTGGAGACCCACGGTTTTATTCACAGGTAAACGAGGGGTGGGATGAAGCCAAAATAAGGGCAACCTGGCAGGGCAACCTGGAACAATACCGTTTAATCAGAAAAAAATATTTGTTATACCCTGATTTTAAATAAGCATGAATGCAGCAACGATACTTGCAGTAATGGGGGTTTATTTTTTCATGTTATTGGCCATTTCGTGGATCGTAGGGAAAAAGGCAGGTCCGGGTGCTTTTTATAATGGCGATCATAAATCGCCCTGGTATGTGGTAGCTTTTGGAATGATCGGTGCTACCCTCTCGGGGGTTACTTTTATCTCGGTGCCTGGAGAAGTGGGGAATACCGCTTTTCATTACCTGCAATTCGTGTTGGGCAATTTTGTGGGCTACCTCATCATTGCTAACTACTTATTGCCCTATTATTACCGTAAAAATGCAGTATCGATTTATCGGGGCTGGCTTTCGCTTGTACCTTGTGGTGGTCGTGTTACAAATGGCCGTTTTCGAAACTGTGGGTTGGCCTTTTGCTTTAACCACTATGCTTTGCCTCGTTGTAATTTGGTTGTATACTTTTCGTTCAGGAATTAAGGCCATTGTTTGGAGCGACACCTTACAAACCTTGATGCTGATTGTAACCGTTATTGTAACCCTCGTTGTTCTGGTTAAAGAGCTGATTACTAATGTTCTTGATGCAAGCAATTTATTATTTGCAAGCCCTGTTACCAAGGTGTTTGAATGGAACTGGCGTTCTCCCGATTTCTTTTTTAAGCAGTTTATTTCAGGAATTCTGATTACACTTGCAATAAATGGTTTCGATCAGGATATCATTCAGAAAAACCTGACGTGTAAAAACGAGAATCAAGCCCGAAGGAACATGGTTTGGTTCAGCTTTGGATTCGTGTTGGTGGTGGCATTGTTCCTGGTTATGGGGGCACTACTTCATTGCTTTGCCGAAGTAAAGATGATCGAGGTTCCTGCGAAAAGTGACCAGTTGTTCCCGCTGATAGCCTTAAACCACCTGGGACCGTTAGCTGCTCTGCTTTTTGTTTTAGGGGTGACTGCTGCCGCCTTTTCAAGTGCCGACTCGGCCACAACTGCAATAACAACTACTTTTTGTTTCGACTTTATTCAATTTGGCCGGTTCTCTTCCAAAGAACAGGTTCGTATCCGGTTCCTGGTACACTTCATTTTCTCCATCCTTTTGTTTGGCATCATTATGTTCTTCCATTCTTTCAACGACCAAAGTGTGGTGGTATCGATTTTTAAAGCGGCAGGTTACACTTATGGGCCTATCCTGGGAATGTTTGTCTTTTTATTTCTGATTAAGCGTTCGCCATCCAATTGGTCGATAGTCCCTTCATGCGTCACTGCGCCTTTGTTGACCTACCTTATAACCCATGTTGCAGCTCAATCGGGTGTCTATCAATTTGGCTTTGAAATTATCCTTGTAAATGCCTTGCTAACCCTGGCTATGTTGCTGATTTTTTCTAAAAATTCCAAAAATGTTAAAAATGTTTAAATTTTTTTTAGTATTCTAGTTGTTAAATTCTTACTTTTGAAAATATTAAAGCATACTAAGCGTTTTTGGTATGAATGTACAATTAACCTGGCTGATCAAGTGAAAAACCTTTTTAGGACATATCTTGTTGGGCTTTTGATGGTTGGTGGTTTGGTAATGTATTCTTGTGAAGACGAACGCTATCTTTCGTCACAGGATGCCGGGCTACGTTTTACTGTCGATACGCTGATGTTCGACACCATTTTCACCACTATTGGCACTACTACACAATCGTTCAGGGTCGTCAATCCCTACGATCAGCCCATGCTCATCAGCTCTATCAAACTTGCCGGGGGCGATAAATCGAATTTCAGGTTGAATATTGATGGGATCTTGAAAAATGAAGTGGACGATATTGAGTTGGCTGCTTACGACAGCATGTTCATCTTTGTCGAGGTCACCATCGATCCCAACGGGTCCAATCAACCTATGATCGTAAAAGATTCGGTGCTTTTTATTTCAAACGAAAAACTTCAACATGTTACCTTATTAGCCTGGGGGCAGGATTTTATCCCTATAGAACGGGGCATCATCACAACCTCGACCTGGAACGCCCAAAAACCGTATGTGATTTACAATTTTGCCTATGTCGATACCGGGCAGGTACTGACGATTGAACCCGGTGCACGGATTTATTTTCACAAGGATGCTACCCTATACGTTAGAGGAACACTGCAAGCCCTAGGTTCACCAGGTTCCCCCATCGTATTTACATCCGACCGTAGGGAAAAAATGTACGAAAACCTTCCCGATCAGTGGTGGGGCATCGTACTTTATCCCAACCGGCAGGCCAGTCGCTTCGAAAATGTAGAAATACGCAATGCTAATATCGGCCTTCAGGTA
>CAZSIK010000229.1:0-7176 GCA_964606515.1 uncultured Prolixibacteraceae bacterium | reverse complement strand
TCGGCCAGTTCGCTGCGTAAGGTTTTCAGGGCCGTGCTGATTTGAAGTTCTACGGTGCGTTTCGAGAGCTGAAGCTGGTCGGCAATCTCCTGATTGCTCAGGCCCTTTTTACGGCTGAGCTCGAATATTTCGCGGCAACGAGGTTGTAGTTTGCTCAAGCCGTTTTCGAGTATCGCCCTTAGTTCCGATTCGGCATAAAGATTTTCGGTGGCCGGTTCGGCATCCGATTGATGGGTGTTGAAAAAAAGCTGGTGTTTTTGAACGACCTTTTTGTGTTTTTCGAAATCGAGACAACGGTTTTTCACCGAGGAGAAGAAATAGGCCTTGAGCGAGTTTTTAATCTCAATTTTAGAAGCATTGAGCCAAAGCGAAACGAAGAAGTCCTGGACAAGGTCTTCGGCCTGCTGGGCGTTTTTGGTATATTGAAGGGCAAACGAACAAAGACCTGAATAGTAGAAGTTAAAGACAAAATCGAACACCATTTTGTCTTTGTTCTTCAGTCCGTTGATTAAGGAAGTCTCGTTCATTTTTTGTTAGGTTGACCGATGTTGAGGTCAAAAGTAGCGATAATTTGGGTTTTTCCCATAGGTGTCCCAATCATCACCCCTAATTATAAACTACAGACGTACGGTTGACACTCTTTCAGATTACAATGTAAGCGGCAGGCAAATTAGGACAGATACTGCGGGAATTCGTTCCGGAAATCGGCAACAACTCGTTTGGGCAGATAATAGCCAAAAACATGCATCAGCAGGATCCAAAAAACAAAAAAGAGGGCCGATAATGAATCGCGCAGGAACAATTCAACTGGCGAAAGTAAAAAATTATGAAGCAGCAAATGGCCCCAAAGAAAAACATTCAATGGCGGAAAAATAGCATAGTAAATAAATTGCCCTTTCAAATGTTCGAAATGGTCCAACATCGCAAAATCCTTGTTGTTATTGGTTTTTATTCTGAAGTTCTTCTTCAAAAAAAACTGATAATAAGCCAACGCACCAACAATTATTGGAGCCAACATTGAAAATACAATCCGATAATCTCCATTAATTTGTTTAAACATTAAGTACAGGACTAAACAACTTGCCACTGTCAAAATTATTTTGGGCAGCCTGAAAAAATCGGCGATATGTGTCCATTGGATTCTTACGTATTTTCGCTGAAGCGCTTTTTCTTTTATCGACCTGAATTTCCTGAATCCCGAGGCACCAAATGAATCGTAGACCTTCCATAAAGCATTTTCGTAACTCATTTTCGGGTTTTCGACCCAAAGTTGCTCAATGGCACTTGCCAAATGATCAACAAGCTCAATTTGTACTTCGCAGTATTTTACCTCATTTTCGTCGCAAAACAAAAACAAGTCAGAGATTTGTTCTGGTGTTAGTTGTTTGCTCATGTAATTCAGGCTTTTACAAATCGTGAGAATTCATGTAAAAAATCATCTTTAATTTTGCGCGGCATATAAATTCCGGTAACTATGGCAAAAATGGCGTAGAGTGTTATCAAAAAAGCCGACAAAAATTCTGGTCTAACATAACTAAAAAACAGGGCATCTGATTCAATACGAAGCAGTTTTGAAATTACATTGATCATTCCTGGCGAAAGCGCTGCAAACATCAAGGGCGTGTTTTTCCAGGTGCGCAAATGCTCATAAAGGATGAATCTTTTATCAGATTCGATGGTAATTTTTACTTCCTTTCGATAAACCAGGAGCCAATAAGTGAAGAATGAGAGCAGAAAGGCAACTTGAACAAAGCCGGCAGCCAATGTTTTATCGCTTACATTGCTGAACAGCAAGAATAAAACTAAGGTAAAAGCGACCGTAAGCACAATTTTGGGCAGTTTAAAGAATTCAATAAAGTATTTGAGTTGCATGCGGTCGTATTTTCGCTGCAAGGCTTTGGCCCTGGCTTCGATAATGGCATCGAATCCAGCATTGGCGTGTATGTTTTCGATGGGAAAGGGGAGCAGCGAATTGGGATCGGAAAAACAAAAGGGGTCAACCCCAAATTGATCGGACACCTCAACCAAAGCTTCCTCAAAAGTGAATTGGGGCTTGGTTTCCCAAAGCTTTTCAATGGCCGATGCCAAATGATCGACCAATTCAATTTGCACATCGTAGTATTTCACCTCGTGAAATTCGCAAAACTCGTGCAGGCTCTCAATTTGCTCTTGGGTTAGTTGTTTGTTCATGATTTCAATCTTTTACAAATTGTGGAAACTGTTCTTCAAAATGCTTTTTGATTTTTCCGGGCGTATAGATATAAAATGCAAAAAACATAAATAATGAACCGATCATGAGTGCAGAGCTTATGATTTCGATCCAGAAGTTGAATTCATGATTGATGTGGTACCTCAAGAACATAGAAAGGTTAAAAAGCAATAACGGTAAGGAATATAATTCGGCTTGCATATTTTTCAATATATTGCTTACCAGAAATTTCTTGCCTGAAACCGGTTTGATTTTGTAGTATTTTGGAAAAAAATAAGCATAATAAGCAATATGAAATAAAAAAATTCCCGCGAAATAAACGAGTATAATGCTCGCATCCTTTTGGGTGGAGCGAAAAACCATAAAAAGTAAAAACGACAGGGCAATGGTGAGAATGATTTTTGGAAGTTTATAATACTGACCTACATAACGCCACATAAGGCGCCGATATTTTTTTAACAATTCCTTTTCCCTTTCCATTCGCACTTTACTGAAACCGATAACACCAAATTTGCTGTAGGTTTTATTCAAGGCTTTCTCAAAACCTAATTCCGGTTCTGTTTCCCATTGGCTTTCAATGGCACTGGCCAGGTGATCGACCAATTCAACCTGCAAATCGTAGTACGGTACGTAATGCTTTTCGCAAAACTCGTGCAGGCTCTCAATTTGCTCTTTTGTAAGTTGTTTGTTCATGGTTTCAGGCTTTTACAAATTGTGAGAATTGTTCTTCAAAATGTTCTCTGATTTTTTTGGGTATGTAAAAGCAATCGCCCCAAAATATAACCAATACAAACGAGCACAACAGCGAGAACACTAGGGCGCCAGGTGGGGTTAAATTAAAATACTTCAGTGCAAAAGGCATCCATAAACCTATCGAGTATATTGGTCTACTTATCAACATACTCTGAGCGGTATCGACAAGTAAAAATTTCATGTCCGAGGGTAATTTTATCTTCAAATATCTGGGATAATAATAAAATTGATAAAATACGGCAAAAATAACCATGGAAGCGAGCAAGGGCAAAAGCAACAAGTTGTCGTTTTTCAGAAAGGATAAAATCGCGAAAATAAGCAGGGTAAGCAGAATTGTAATAATTATTTTGGGTAAGCGAAAATACTCAAATACATAATTCCACAGAAGTTTCCTATACTTTTTCCTCAGCATCAATTTCGCCGAGTACATTATCTTGAAAAATCCAACATCTCCCCCGAACTGAACAGACACTTTTTGAAGTGCTTGTTCAAAAGAGAACTCAGGATGTTTCTCCCAAAGCGATTCAATTGCACTAGCCAGGTGGTCGACCAGTTCAACCTGAACATCATAATGACAAACCGATCGGAAAAAACAATACTCAAATAGATCGTCGATTTGCTCGTGGGTGAGTTTTCTGCTCATGCCAGTTCAATTTTGGGGTTCAACAGGCTTTGCATCTGGCGGATAAAGGCCTCGAGTTCGGCCATGCGGTCAATCACTTCTTTTTTTCCATTGTGGGTAATGGAGTAATACTTTCGCAGACGGTTCCCGGCCATTTCGGTTTCAACAGTGAGCAGTCCCTGTGCTTCAAGCTTGTGCAGCATGGGGTAGAGCGCCCCCTCGGTAATTACAAGTTCACCGGCCGAAATCGCCTTCACTTCCTGGGTGATCTGATACCCGTACATCCGTCCTTTCTCCTCCAGCAGTTTAAGAACAATGGTGGTCAGATTTCCCTTATACAATTGGTTCGGTCCCATATACCTAAGAATTTTATGCAAATATACATAAAATTCTTAGGTAATATAAAAGAGACACAAAAAATTTCAACATACCGTATTTTATCAATATTTTGAAATAATTATTTTTTTCACGATTTGCTTTTCACGGTCGACTGCTTTTAACAAGTAAATGCCTTGTTCAAGGTTGGAAAGGTTCAATGACAGTTCTTTATGGTTTACTTGTTTCAAACAGTAAACAATTCTGCCGGTGAGGTTGCAGAGGTATAAATCGGCAGGTTCAAGACCCGTTAATTCGACCATAAATTTTCCGTTGTTGGGGTTAGGATAAATCTTTAACCCTTTTTCTTTTACTACTTGCTTGTTGAAATTGGTGGCAATGATTTCCTGCAAACTCTTTCCTTCGGGCAGCAACACCGGGCTCGCGGCTACACCACCACAGAAAGTGCCGTTTGTCGTGATCCACGCGTTCACCTGGCTGCCATTTCGGGCATGAAATCCTGGCAGGAAGCGGATCGATTGCCCTGCAATTATAGTTGCTGTTGAACCATCTTCAAAAACCACTGCAGTTCCGCTTCCGGCCAAGGTGATGGTTTGGGTGGCGTTGTAACAGGTATCTTCCCCCGATATTAAAGATTCATTGGTTACCGCCAAAGTCTCGGGAACAGACGAACCCGTTGCATCGAGGTCGACAAAGGCTGTGACCCCTATGGCAAATTTCCCGTCGCTGCTCCATGCGGGGTTGTTGGTATAGTATACCGGTGTTACCGGAGTAATCTCCGTTCCGGTGCTTTGGTCCCAGAATTTGAAGCTGATTGTATTGCCTACGGTGTAACCGTTCCCTGTACCATCGTCGCGCGAAACGGCAACGGGCAATATATTGGTCGCCGATAGCGGAGCAGTGAGTACCCCCATACCCACACAAAGGCTCCCATCGAAAATCCCCACCTCATCGCCTTCCTGCAAGTCCTGCAAGTTCTGCCTTGCTGTAACCAGGTTTATATTCATATGATCGACCCCGTTGCCGTTCCACACCGGGGCAAAATGGCTAATCGCTGTTGTATTTCTTACAGTAATAACAACCGTATCGAGAGGTGAATTCTGTATCCCGTTATTCACGACCAGAACAAAATCATACGGGGTATCGACAACAACCTGGGGGGCGGCAAAGGTGGGCTGGATTGATGTGTCAGAGTTAAGCGTGAACCCTTCGGGGGCACTCCATTTGTAAGTTATCGGGAGACCGTTGGCTTCGTCCGATGCACTGCCGTCAAGGGTTACAAGCACTCCCTCGTTTACTTGCTGGTCGGGGCCGGCATTGGCAATGGGAAGTTCCATTTCTACGATATTATCAAAGTCCATCCACTGATTGGCATCACGGTATAGTGTTGCAGAACCATAGGGAACAATTAGAAAACAGTTAAATTTATTAACATTCAGGAAAACATTTGCAGAGGTGGTCAGGTCGATCGGTTCAATATGGTGAACAAAAATTGTTTCAAGTTCAGTACAATATTGGAATGCACCGTAGCCCACTATGCTGATATTTTGAGGAATCGTCACACTATTCAAAGAAGTGCAGTATCCGAATGCAGAGGCACTGATATTGGTAGTGGCTGGCGGAATTGTAACATAATTTAAAAGAGAACACGCCCAGAAAGCGGCAATTCCAATGGTAGTAACAGTTGAGGGAATATTGTAGTAATCTGTTTTCGAAATGGGACACTGTATTAGTGTCGTTTTTAATTTATTGAATAACACACCTTCCAGAGCGGAGTAGTTTGGATTCTCATCATCAACAGTCAACAAACCACTGTAATTGGCAAATGTCATATTACCTATTGTCAATATCGATGAGGGGATGTTTATTGCTGCATCGCAATATTGAAATACCCCAAATCCAATTGACGTTACAGAGGATGGAATGATTATATTATCCAATTCGGAACAAAACCAAAACGACTGATTCCCAATAAATGTAACCGATGAAGGAACAGTGTAGTTTCCTGTTTTTGAAACAGGGCATTGTATTAATTCAGTTTTTCCTTTATTAAACAATACCCCTTCGAAACTAGAATAATTTGGATTATCATCATTTACCGTTATCAAGCCGCTACATTTGAAAAATGCCTGGCCACCAATTGTCAAAACCGATGACGGAATAGAAATAGTTGTCAACCCTTCACATCCGTTAAAGGCAGCATTTCCGATAGCAACTACAGAAGAGGGAAAAACAAAGGTTTCCATACTGTTTTTACCCTGTGATGTAGATGGGTTATAAAAAGCATTTATTGGAATTGAATTTGCCGGATAGGCATAATTATAAGCGCCGGCTGTTCCTGCTGTACCGGTATAGGCAATAATGGTTACACCGCTCAGATCGATCTCGGCAAGAAGGGGCATCTCATCCCTCATGGTTTTTAAGTCGCGGGCATCAATAGTCCCGGTTAAGGTGAGTTTTGTAATTGAAGCCAATGCACCAACGAGGGCATCGTGTAAGCCACCGGCAGTGATATTAAGTGTAACCTCTGAACTGAATTGTTTTATCGCAATGGTTTGCATTTCAAAACCTACCGACGAAATGAATACGTTTGCTGTGCGGATGGATGTATTTGGGTTTGCCGTTACAGTGAAGGCAATTGAATCTTTACCACCCGTACTGTTTTCAGGGGTTACTGTAATCCATCCCTGATCGGGATCGCTGGTCCATGAAGAGCTGGAACTAATAATCAAACTCTTTGTCTGGCCTACTGGCCCGAAAATGATCGAATTTTCGGAAACGAAAAGACCCGGCATAGCCGAAATATTCAGGAATTCCTGCCATACAGGTGCAGTTTGATAATTGCTGACACAACCTGTTGGAACATGCAAAGTACAGGTTGACCTGTTCACATTTCGAAAAACATCGACCGATGAACTCAGATTAAATGGGATAACACTTGATACCCAAATCGAGGAAAGTTTAACCAGGTCGAGGAAGGCAGCATTATTCACTGTCTTTAGCGAAGCAGGAAGCCTTAGTTCGGTAACATTTCCGCACCATTCAAAGGCACCTGATTTAATCACTTCAACCCCATTGGGTATAACGATGGATGTAAGTTGGCTGCAACTTTCAAATGAATAATTGCCGATTGTTTTTACCGACGAAGGTATGGTAACCCCCGTAATACCATGACAACTGCAAAAGGCCCTATCTGTAATTGTTACTACATCGTTTGGAATGGAGTAGGCGCCAGACCGGGTGGTGGGATAATGGA
>CAZSIK010000228.1:0-7208 GCA_964606515.1 uncultured Prolixibacteraceae bacterium | reverse complement strand
ACTGTGAGGGTGCTACGGGCATAGGCTCCACCTGCACCACCACCGCCGCCGCGGGCTCTGTTTGCTGTAGTTCCACCACCGGATCCTCCTCCCCCCCAGCATTCAACAGTAACAGAAGTTACCCCGGCAGGGACAGTAAATGTGCCTGATGAAGTATAGGTTTGAGTTGATTGAGACCACGTTTTAATGTGAGTACCCAGCAACAAAACCGCGAAACAAATGGCAATTGCCAGTGTGGATTTATAAGGTTTAGAGAAATGATTGTTCCTAAGGAAATTAAAGGCTAACAATAAGCCGCAACAATCCTTTTTCTGAATGTTTTTGATGAAACCAGTTGTATTTTTTTTCTCCCAATTCAACATGTGTTTACTGTAAGTTGCTCATTTAATTCATGAGTTTTACCTCTGCACATTCAAAAAACCAAATTACACTGTTTGGTTTTTTGCTTAGTTCCTAATTTCAATTAAGAATCACAACAATTTGATTTTATACAAAAATAACTGTTTCAATTGTAAATTACAGCAAATTTGTAGATTGTCGATTAAGAAGTTTATGAAAGCAAGTGTTTATTTGATATTGAATCCGAATCAATGAATCGTAAATAATAGTAAGACAGAAGAATATGAATAATGAATTTTCCTGATTATGAATACAAAGGATTTTTTGCCAGCTTAAATAAATTGGAGTATTAAGTAGGACTTAATCAAATTTTTCGATAGCTGGCATGTCCAATAGATATAGGAATCGTTGTTGTCGTCCTATTAAGTTACACTCTTATGGCATCCACCCGAGGTAACCCAATCAACAGTATAGATAAGCATGAAGCATTAAAATAAAACCAACGAACTTAATAGCCCATAAACAATCACTTCTGAAATTAAGTATTGTTTCACTACTTTTGCCCAAAATTGACTTACAATGACTTTCGATGATTTTAAACTGACCAAATCGGTTCAAAAAGCCCTGCACGAAATTGGTTTTGTGCAACCTACACCCATTCAGGAGCAGGCCATTCCGGTAATCAAATCGGGACAGGATGTTCTGGGCATAGCCCAAACCGGTACGGGGAAAACAGCTGCTTATCTCCTTCCTTTGCTTACCCGGCTTGTAAAAGCGGAGGGCGAAGACCCACGGGTACTGGTGTTGGTGCCCACCCGTGAACTCTCGATTCAGGTTGGTGAAGACCTTGAAGAGCTCGGGCAATACACAAACATCAGGCATGCTGCCATTTACGGCGGTATAGGCTGGACCAAACACGCGGAACTGATCACCCCCGGTATCGACATCCTGATCGCTACCCCTGGCCGCCTGCTCGATTTATACCAGCACAATGTTCTGAGCTTGAAAAAAGTTAAAACCCTGGTGATCGATGAAGCCGACCGGATGCTCGACATGGGCTTTATGCCCCAATTGCGGCGTATTTTTGAAATACTGCCCATGCGCAAGCAAAACTTGCTTTTTTCGGCAACCTTCAACGAGAAAGTCGAAAAAGTGTCGGAAGAATTTCTTGCCCTGCCGGTAAAGGTTGAAGTTGCTCCTTCTGCAACGCCGGTCGAACTGGTGAAACAGTATGTTTACGAAGTTCCCAACTATCGAACCAAACTTAATCTGGTGGCTCACTTGCTTAAAAACGAGGAAGATTACAGAAAAGTGATCCTGTTTTGCAAAACAAAAGAGGCTGCCGAGGGGGTGTTTAAAGTCATTGAACGTAAAACGGAAGGCGAAATTCGGATTATCCATTCCAACAAGGCTCAAAGCAGTCGAATCAATGCAATCAACGGCTTTAAGGACGATGAGGTCAGGATATTGATCTCAACTGATGTTTCAGCCCGGGGCATCGATGCTTCGTTGGTTTCGCACGTAATTAACTTTGATGTTCCTACAAATTACGATGATTACATCCACCGCATAGGGCGCACAGCCAGGGCTGGCAACCTGGGTATTGCACTTAGTCTGATCGACCCTTCTGAAGAATGGCATTTTAAAAATATTGAAAAAATTATCCGGATGTCGGTTCCAATACTTGAATTACCCGATGAAATCGAGATTGGCGACTACGAACCGTATGAGCAGAAAGACCAGCTTCGCGAAATAGACCGGCAAAGGCGCATCGATGATCCCTCGTATCAGGGAGCATTTCATGCTAAAAAGAAAAAAACCGATGGCAACAAACGGGAAATGATGGATCGCTTTGCCCGCGTAAAGCCGAAAAAACAGGCTAAAAGAAAGAGGTAACCAGAATTTATGCTAAGCAGGACACTTAGGACATTCAGGACAGTTATGCGTACTTGCTGGTTCTTTTAGTTCCTGATCTTGATTTTAATCAGTTCGCAAATTGCAGGTATGGGCTCGCTGTTGTACACCTCGAAGGAAAGCACCCTCCCTTCGACATAAACTTTTGCTTCAATCAGCATTTTCTTCCATTCGAAAGGGATATCCCGATGGGCCAGAGCCTCATCGGTTGCAGCTTGTCCGAGAACAAACCCCACCGTGAACCGGTCGTCGTGTGGCACCAGGTAAAGGATGTTGCGCTTTTTGTCTTTTAAACGGTAACTCCAGCCATAGCTTTTGGCCGGTATTTTCCATTCTTCCAAGGCTTTGGGATAATTGTCAAATACACATTGGCTTAGGATTTGCCAATCGGCAAAGTTGGGTACTACCTTCGCAACATCGTCGAGCGTGGGTTGTACGCTTTTTTCCATAAAAATACTGGCATGGCTCATAATAATGCAGATTTTTGGTTCTAAAATAGTTCCTTATCTGACAACCCTATGTCAACAAGGCACATAAATTTTTACCTGATACATAATTTTTCGGTTCCAGTTTGGTCTTCAGTAGATAAACGAAGCAGGTAAATCCCACTCTTCAGGAAACTGAAATCATGAAATGAAAACCGGGCATCAACAACATCGGTAGTAAAAACCAACTGACCTTGAAGATTAAAAATATTCAGCACTGATTTCCCTGTTATAGCTGTTTCAAGGGTACATTCTCCGGGGGTAGGATTCGGGTAAATTTTTATTCCTGGTGTTCCGGGCAATATAACTTTTCTGTTTACAAGAGGTTCATGTAAACTGCTTTTGAGATTAACTGCCTGCATGCCCTGGCTTCCGCCGGTCAAATCACAGAATGAATTGTTGCTTATGATCGTGGCATGAAGCAAACTTCCTTGTTTTGAATGAAATCCAGGAAAAAACCTGATCGACTGTTTCGCAATTAAACTGCATATTGATCCCATATGCAACTCGATTACCGATCCGTCCGATGGTAGTGAAATGGAGCCGGTGGCATCGAAACAGCGGTTCTTTCCGTCAGATAGAATTAAGTTTCCTATTTCCCGGTTTTCAGGTACCGGTCCGGGATCAAGTCCCGGGGTCCATTCAAATGCGCCCCGATCGATGCCGGGTCCCTGTACTCGTTCTTCATCGCGGATATCGCTTAGTTCCGGGTTGATGTTTTCCTGCCCTTGATCGATGGCCGGGGAAGTTCCGGTTAACCTGAAATCGCCGGTTTCTTCGTTTACAAATTCAGGATCGGCCAATAAGGCTCCTGTCCCGGTCACCTCTTCAAGCGATAAGCCCTTATACCCATCGATCAGGTTATGAGATACCATCGTATGTGGCTTTGCTTCTTCGCATACCCTGATTTGAAATTCGCCGCAACGGCTTACAATATTGTTGCTTACCAGGTAATTATCATCATTGGGATGCTTGCTTTCAACGTAAATGCCCTGTCCAACCGGCCAACTTCCACTTAAATGTCCGCATTGGTATACCGTGTTGTTGATGACCGAAACATTGGTTTTAGGGCCGGTATTGGGGCGGACCCAGTTTGTAATTTGTATCCCGGTTGAATAGCAGTTGTATACCAGATTGTTGAAAATACTGATGCTGTCGGTGTGGCCACCCTCTTCCGAACTGACCGCGATCCCGATGGGTGTAGTGCTGGTATTGGCATACACATCGACGCGGTTCAGGTAATTGCTTGTACTGTACGCCCCAATGTAGATGCCCACTTCACCATCTTCGTGAATCTGGGGATTATAATCCTTGGGCAGATCATGAACCTGGTTGTGGTGCACCGAACCGTACCCGCCGTTCCCTTTTATGCAAATCCCTTCACCGCCAAGATAAAGCCCTGCCCCTTCGTGTACCGTGTTGTGGCTTACTTCGAAATGGGTACTCGAGGCTACGGTAATGCATTCTTCACCTCCCCCGTTGCAAGCCAGCCTGACGTCGTTCCCGATCAGGCTAACTTCGTCGCAATCGCGCACTTTTATCCCCGACGAAAAGGTGTTGTAGGTTGAACAATCCGAAATATGGATGTCGTTGCTCTTGTAGGCATAAAATCCTGAGCAGTCGCTGTTTCTTACATGAATACCTGAAACTTTTATATGGCTCAGGCGGCTGATCTGAAAGAAACTCCCCGTTCCATCGGTAGCAATCCCCTGACCGTCGATGATCACGCTGTCGGGTGAAGAGGCCCGGAACTCGATATATTTGCCTGGTTCTCCGCTGTAAAGTAGGGTTACTTTCTCGTTGTACAAGCCCGGGTTGATGTGTACAAGCGTACCAGGCCCAGCCAGTTCAGCAGCACGCTGTATGGTCTGTACGGGTGCCCCGGGATCCTGGCCAGAATGGGCATCATTTCCTGCTGAAGCATCAACAAAGAGCTCAGTTAACGAGGGTACCTTGTAAGAAACGTTATCGTAAAAAAGTTCGCCATTTGGGACTATGGCCGAATTATGGGTCGATTTCCCCAGCTCGATAATGCTGCCATTTTCAACTGCATGGTCGATTGATTGTATTTCCCTGATCAGGGTGTCGTTTCGCCAGACCGCGATAAACGAATCGACGGCAAAGCCCAGGGTGAAGCTTTGCCAATCGGACAAAATATCGAACTCACCGCTTTGGTAATCGTACTGGGTTCCTAAGCTTGCATGCCGATACTCGATGAAACCTTTATACGTGTTCTGACTTTGCCTGATCCTGAGGGCAACCAGGGCCCACCACTCTGAGCCACCCAACAGGCTGGCCACCCTGAATGAATTTCCTGTAAACCAACCTGAAGTATCTGGAATAGAAAGATTCTCGGGTTTGAATTTGAAAGTGAGGTATCCTTCCTTGGCAGGTCGTATACCCGAACGAAATAGGTAACTGGCATAATCACCGACCTCAACTCTCAAACCTGTTGAATTTTCTGTTCCTTGCCCTGAAACAATATGGGGTTGAAACAGGGTGTCGGCAGGGACCTTACTCCAGGAAATCGTATTAACTCCTTCAAAATCATCAAAAACGACTTCCCAACATGCAGGAAAATGTTCCTGGGGAGAAACTGTAAGGGTTAAGTGAAAAAAAATCAATACAATGAAAATTCTTCGACCACAAAGATTTCTAAAAAAAACATATGAAATCTTTTGATTTGAAATATGAAAGATTGGGTTTATTGCCATGATAAAGCACTTTTATTCGTGATCGAGAGGGGAAGTTTCTTTATGTGCCCCTTTCGGTTTTGTTTGTTAAACATAGCCATTATAAAAAGCAAACTACTTTGCTTCGGGAACCAATACTGGTCAAAGAATGTTATTAGGGCTGTGCAACTTTTGCTATTCTGCATTCAATTGCCTCCAAATCCACTGGATAAAGCCAGTGGCAATTAAAGAAAAAATAACCCAAGTAAATATAATACGACTTCGGAGAATAATGGCACTGTTGTTTCATTACATTTGCCCCCTCAAAAAATTAGTGCATCAATAGTCGATCGAAAGCATCGTTAATAAATGAATATTGTCTTACTTTGCAGAAGTTTACTGTTGATTATTGACCGTAAATAGCATGGAACCTTTTTATTTATTGAATTTTTCGTGGATCGTAGCCCTGTTGTCGCTTTTCCTTACCGGTGTGGTTTCATCGAGCCGAAAAGGCCTTGTTGCCGCGATCGCCGTTATCGTTAATTCCATTTTGACCACCCTACCTGCCTTTGCGGCGCTTGGGGGCACTCCTACCGACATAGTTTTGACGGCAGGTTCGTTCCTGGGCGAAATTCCCATCCGCATCGATGCCCTCTCGGCCTGGTTCATCCTCATCATCAACCTCACTTCTCTATCCGGCGCAATTTACGGCATAGGTTATCTGAAACCTTATCCTTCCACCAAAGGAAAAGAAGCCCTGCATTGGAGCATGTTCATCCTTTTTCACCTATCAATGGTGTGGGTGGTGATTCTTCAGAATGGTCTTGCTTTCCTGGTGGCCTGGGAAATCATGTCGTTGTCGTCGATGATGTTGGTGATTTTCGACGGAAATAAGCCCAAAACCCTGAAAGCCGGTATCAATTATATGGTACAAATGCACATCAGCGTGGTGTTCCTCACCATTGGCTTCATTTGGGTGTACGCCGAAACGGGCTCGTTCAGTTTCGATGCGCTTTCTACCTATTTCACATCAAACGGCAACCTGTGGCTTTTCCTTGTTTTCTTTGTCGGATTTGGCATCAAGGCGGGTTTTATTCCCCTGCACAGCTGGTTGCCTCATGCCCACCCCGCTGCCCCATCGCACGTGTCGGGGGTCATGTCGGGGGTCATTGTCAAGTTGGGAATTTACGGCATCATCAGGGTAATTGCCCATTTAAAGGCTGATTATATACTGCTGGGTGAAATCGTGCTGACCATTTCGGTACTGACAGGGCTTTTTGGGATATTAAATGCAGCCGTTCACCGCGATTTTAAGAGGATGCTGGCCTATTGCACCATCGAAAATATAGGAATTATAGGAATAGGGATCGGGTTGGGACTGATTGGCCTGGGCAACGATTCGGCTACGCTCACCGCCCTGGGTTTTGCCGGGGCCTTATTACACGTGCTGAACCATTCTCTGTTCAAGTCGCTGCTTTTCTACTCGGCTGGTTCAGTTTATCAACAAACCCATACACGCGACATGGACAAACTGGGGGGTTTGATCAGAACCATGCCCCAAACGGCCATCCTGTTCCTGATCGGGTCGGTTGCCATTGCAGGTATTCCGCCGTTTAACGGTTTTATTTCCGAATTCATCTTGTATAATGGTTTACTTGAAGGATTGAAGTCAGACGATTTGGGGCTGGTTAGCCTCGTGGTGCTCAGCTTTGCCGGCTTAAGCCTCATTGGAGGTCTGTCGTTACTGGCCTTCTCGAAAACCTTCGCGACCCTCTTCCTGGGTTCAGCCCGGACCCAA
>CAZSIK010000227.1:5352-7328 GCA_964606515.1 uncultured Prolixibacteraceae bacterium | reverse complement strand
TGAAGTGGCCTGAGAAGAACTTCAATTAGCAACACGAACAAACATGGAAACATCATGATTGTCATCCTGAGCGCAGCGAAGGACCCCCCGGAATGAAGTACTACCTCGCTTGAGGGAATGCCTCACATAGCACGGTATGACAAACACTATGAAAGGAGGTAATTGTCATTCTACGGAATGCTTCCAACATTTTTTTATCTTTTTCATCAAAGTGTAAAACAAAACTTCCACAAAGTGTAAAACAAAAACCATATAAAGTGTAAAATGATAAAAATATATTCTATCTTTGTGCTGTAAATGAAGCGCATATGAAGTACTATATCAGAATAGCAGAAGAAGAAATAAAGCAAAAATTAGAAGCCTCCGGAGCTTTGTTAATTAAAGGTCCAAAATCGTGTGGAAAAACGGAAACTGCCAAACAATTTGCAAAAAGTTTGCTACAAGTCGACCGGGATGAACAGGTACCCATTGTAATGAGCATCAATCCCAAAATTTTACTGGAAGGGGAAACACCCCGGTTAATCGATGAGTGGCAGGAACAGCCTAAGTTGTGGAACTATGTCAGGCACGAAGTAGATGACCGGAAAAAGAAAGCTCAATTTATCCTGACCGGTTCTGCAAATCCTGAAGAAGAAATAAAATTACATAGTGGAGCCGGAAGGTTTACTATTGTTGAAATGCAGACCATGTCGTGGCAGGAAATGGGCTATTCGTCAGGTGCAGTAAGCCTTAATGCATTATTGCATGGCAAGTCAATAGCCTATTCAGACAATAGCCTGAACGTTGAATTGATTGTTGAAAGAATGATTAAAGGAGGTTGGCCGGCCTTGCTAAACACTTCTCTTAATGAGGCGATTCTATTAAACAGAAGTTATGTCGATTTGTTGGCAGAGGCGGATATGAGCCGGGTTTCAAATGTGAAACGTGATCCTCAAAAAGTTCGCTCTTTGCTTCGTTCCCTTTCACGGAATATTGCAACTTTTGTTGAGAACACTACTTTGGAAAAAGATATTAAAGCTATTGAAAATACAGATTTATCGCGCCCTACCATTATTGATTATCTGAATGCATTATCGCAATTGATGATATTTGAAGAACAACCCGCATTTAACACACACATACGTTCATCCAGTTCACTGCGCAAATCTCCTAAAAGACATTTTTGTGATGTTTCGCTTGCAATAGCTGCATTAAAGTTAGATAAAAATAGTTTGATGAACGATTTGAAATATTGCGGATTTTTATTCGAATCTCTTGCATATCATGATCTTAAAATGTATGCTAGGGCAAATGACGCCGAAATCTTTCATTATAAAGACTCAAGTGGGTTAGAAGTAGATGCAATCGTACAACAAAGTGGTGGAACATGGGCGGCATTTGAAGTTAAACTCGGAATAGGCATGCTCGATGAAGCGGCAAACAATCTGCTGAAATTTTACGAACGAATTGATGAGAAAAAGTTTAGGAAACCGGCATCTTTGAATATTATTACCGGAACAGGAATGAGTTTCACCCGACCTGACGGTATCAATGTAATATCATTGGCTTCGTTGGGGAAATAATGCCTGATGCAATTCATCTGCCCTCTGACCTCACTCTCCTCTCTCCCGACAGTTATAGTGAGAACGAAGAGGAAAGTGATTCCAAAAAAATTAAAACACAAATTAATAATCTGGAAAATATTTTAGCATGACAGATTTTTCAACAATAACATCTTTCATACGTACCACCTTTAGCGAACCATCGGCGTTTATCCCCCTGCACGACCCGCGTTTTATCGGGAATGAAAAAAAATACCTGATGGAGTGCATCGACAGCAACTTCGTTTCGAGCGTGGGCGAGTTTGTAGGCCGCTTTGAAAAAATGACCGCCGAATATACCGGCGCGAAATACGCCGTGGCCAGCATGAACGGTACCGCAGCTTTGCACATAGCCCTGCAGCTGGCCGGTGTTCAACGCGATGACGAAGTCATTTC
>CAZSIK010000227.1:4485-5342 GCA_964606515.1 uncultured Prolixibacteraceae bacterium | reverse complement strand
GCTTACCTTCATTGCCACAGCTAATGCCATCAGCTACACCGGCGCCCATCCCGTTTTTCTCGATGTCGATAAGGATACATTGGGCCTCTCCCCTACCGCTGTTGAAGCCTGGCTCAGTGAAAATGCAGAAATGCGAAAAATAACAACGGCTGGTTCCATAGATAACTCACTTGTGGGGACGAGCGAAACGGAGGGGGCATTCAACAAAAATACAAACCGCCGCATCGCCGCCTGCGTCCCCATGCACACTTTCGGTCACCCGGTAAGGATCAGGGAACTAAAAAACATTCTCGATCGCTACCATATTCCCATGATCGAAGATGCTGCCGAGAGCCTGGGCAGCTACTACGAAGGAAAGCATACCGGCACCTTTGGCTTGATGGGCACTTTAAGCTTCAACGGCAACAAGACCATTACCACCGGGGGCGGGGGTATGATCCTAACCAACAACGAAGCGCTGGCCAAACGGGCCAAGCACCTCACCACCACGGCCAAAATACCCCATGCCTGGGAGTTTCGTCACGACTATACCGGGTACAACTACCGCATGACCAACATACAAGCCGCACTGGGTTGCGCCCAGATGGAAACGCTCGACCACCTGCTGAAGCTCAAAAGGGAACTGGCTATGCACTATCACGATTTCTTCGCGGGTTTGGGCATTTGCTTTGTGACTGAACCCGAAAACTGCCGTTCGAACTACTGGCTGAACGCCATAGTGACCCAAGACCGCCAGCAGCGTGACGAACTTCTGGAATACACCAACAGTCAGGGCGTGATGACCCGTCCCATCTGGGAGCTCATGAACCGTCTGCCCATGTACGCCCACTGCCAGACCGACAGCCTTAAAAACTCAA
>CAZSIK010000227.1:0-4475 GCA_964606515.1 uncultured Prolixibacteraceae bacterium | reverse complement strand
CTGGCTTGCCGACCGGGTGGTGAACCTTCCCAGCGCGGCACCGATAAAGGGCTATGGAAAAAACTCCACCCCTACATCCTGAGAGTTCACTCAAAATAAAATTTGAGCATAAAACATAGATGACAGTACGACTCTGAACAACAAGAATATTTATCCACGAATTACACTAATTTTTTTTCGTGAAATTGGTGTAATTCGTGGATAATTCTTTCTTCATATATTTGGTGCAATTAGTAGATAAAAAAGCATGAAGATGGATTTACCTGAACAACATTTGTTGCGTCAAAAGCACCTTATTGCAGCAAATCAATACTGCTTCAGCTGAGCCCTCCATTTATCCTAACGTTGAATAACCCCGATTATACCAGGTTTGCTGGTACCCCGATCATGAATAAAAACAAAGGTTTTTGTTGCGAACGAAAAAGAGTTAACTTTGTTGGCGAAAACTTTAAAGTATGCTTTCGAAACTTACCATTGAACAGATTGTTGAATCTCAAAAAGAACGACTAACAAAAATAGGTTCAGGTTTACCCCGTGTAATTTCGGGCTTCGACAAGCTGACCACACATGCATTTATTGTAACAGGGATAAGGCGTTGTGGCAAAAGCACCTTATTGCAGCAAATCAATACTGCTTCAGCCGAGCCTTCCATTTATCTTAACTTTGAGGATCCCCGTCTGGCCGGTTTCGATTTAACCGACTTTAACCGCTTACACGAAATTGCTGAAAGGACCAATGTTATCACCTATTTCTTCGACGAAATACAACTTGTTGACAAATGGGAAAATTTTATCCGTTTCAGGCTCGACGAAGGTTACCGTATTTTTATTACTGGTTCTAATGCAACCATGCTGAGCAAGGAACTGGGTACCAAATTAACCGGCAGGCATATATCCAAAGAGCTTTTCCCGTTTTCATACCACGAGTACCTCACCTTTTCCAACCAAAAACCGGGTAAAGAATCATCGGGAAACTATATGGCAAGTGGCGGCTTTCCCGAGTTTCTTAAAACGGGTCTGTCCGAAGTACTGATGCAAAACTTCAACGACATTGTTATCAGGGACATTGCACTGAGGTACAATATCAAAAACACCACACTGCTGCAACAACTTGCCGTTTGGCTGGTATCAAACTGCGGCAAGCTGTTTACCGGCAACAGTTTGCGAAAGCTCTTTAAAATTGGTTCCTCGTCGAGTGTTATGGAGTATCTGTCCTACTTTGCCGATGCCTATTTGTTTTTCTTTATACCTCGGTTCAGTTACTCCGGTAAAGTTCAACTGGTGAACCCAAAAAAAATATATTGCATCGATAACGGCTTTATTAAAACAAATTCGATTTCGTTTAGTGCAGACAAAGGCAAGTTGCTCGAAAATATGGTATTCATGCACCTGCGACGAACAACGGATGATATTTATTATTTTGCCGAAAAAAATGAATGTGATTTTGTAGTATTTCACCAGAAAAAGCTAAAAGGATTATACCAGGTTTGCTGGCAACTCGATCAGGAAAACATGGAAAGGGAAATTGCAGGCATAAGCGAGGCTATGGATTTTTTCGGTATGGAACAGGGTTATATCATTACTTTTAACCAATCAGATGAATTCCGGTTAGAACATAAAACAATTGTAGCACAACCATTTTTCGAATGGGCCGAACCCTTATAAAATACAAAAAATGAACATACATATTAAGGCGCTTTTGGTTTTGCAGGGACACACGGGAAGGACATTTCGAATGTGTATGTGAAGAAAACCGGCAACGAATAAAAAGAATTATTTATCCAAGAATTGCACGAATTACACTAATTTTTCTTCGTGTAATTGGTGTAATTTGTGGACAATTCTTTCTTCGTGTAATTAGTGGACAAAAAACCATTAATATGGATTTACTTGAACAAAATTCGTCACTGATATATAAATCGGAATGCTACAATATCGTTGGAGCTTGCATGGAAGAGCATAAAACATTAGGGTGTGGCTTTCTTGAGGCGATATATCAAGAAGCGTTAGCAATAGAATTTGAATAACGAAAAATTCCATACGAACAGGAAAAAACTCTACGGATTTATTATAAAAAGCAACTATTAAAAAAAATGTACCTTACCAATTTTGTTTGTTACGACAAAATTATTGTGGAAATTAAGGCTTTATGTCAGCTTAACCCGGAAAATTTAGCGCAATCGCTTAATTATCTTAAAGCAACTGGTTTTCAACTGGCACTGCTGGTAAATTTTGGAGCGCCAAGCCTTCAGTACAAAAGAATCGTTTTATAATCCGTAGACACTAATGAAAGAATAGTTATCCACGAATTACACGAATTACACGAAAAAAAATTAGTAAAATTCTGTAATTAATGGATAAAATATAGAGCAACTCATGAATTCACTGATAAAACATTTCCAAAATATGTAACGTAAAACAAAACCTCTTCATCTGGGTAAACAACCTACATCACTTTTACAAATCTGGAATACAATTCCAGATTTGTAAAAGACAATTCGCAACTTTGCACCATGATTCAAAGATGTCGTATAGAAAAAATACGGCAAACGACAGGAAGATCTGGACGCACATTGGGCCAAAAGTTCCCTTTTTGAAAACATGTTCATCGCAGATCTTGTAAAAAGTTTTTTCAACCGGGCTGAAACAGCCCCACTCTTTTTCTGGCGCGACAATACCGGAAATGAAATCGATTGCCTGATTGAACAAGACGGATTGATAAAAAGCGTTGAAATAAAATCGGCAGCTACAATTTCTTCAGATTTTTTTAAAGGGCTGGATTTTTACAGAAAACGGATACCCACTTCTTCATCGTCCACATGAGAGGTCACTCAAAATACGTTTTGTGACCTCTCAGCATAACAAACACTCCGAAAGGACATAGGACCTCATTGGGGTCTCGCTTTATTTAGCATATCAAACTAGTATATAAAAAATCACTATATGCAAACACAACTGAACCTCGACCATTTCATCAGCACCTACGTCACCAAACGGTCCGAAAGCCTGTTGAAGGCCGACCTCGACCGTTATCACACTGAACTTCAAAACCGGATTGAAGGAAGATCGGTTTTGGTAATCGGTGGCGCCGGATCGATCGGTTCCTTCTACATCAAGGCCATCCTCAAATTCAGGATTGCCAAACTAGTGGTGGTCGACATCAACGAGAACGGCCTTACCGAACTGGTTCGCGACCTCAGGAGTTCAACAGGATACAATATCCCTGACGATTTTATCACCTACCCGGTGAATTTTGGCGACCGGGTGTTCGAGAAGATTTTCAGGCAACAGGGGCCGTTTGAAATAGTGGCCAACTTTGCTGCCCATAAGCATGTGCGGAGCGAAAAAGATATCTTCTCGATCGAGGCGATGATCGAAAACAACGTGCTCCGCGCCCGTAAATTGCTCGATCTGTTGCTTGAATCGCCTCCCGAACACTTCTTTTGCGTTTCGACCGATAAGGCAGCTAACCCGGTCAACATCATGGGCGCCAGCAAAAAGCTGATGGAAGAAACCATCATGGCCTATGCCGACCGGCTGCCCATCAAGACCGCCCGTTTTGCCAACGTGGCCTTCTCGAACGGAAGCCTTCCCCTGGGCTTCATCGACCGGCTGAACAAAAACCAGCCCTGGTCATGCCCGCTGGGTATCCGCAGGTTTTTTGTCTCGCCGCAGGAATCGGGTGAACTTTGCCTGATGGCCTCCATCATGGGCGAACCCGGCGACATCTTCTTCCCCAAACTCGACGAGGAACGCGACATGATCCCCTTCGACCAGATTGCCCTTGACTTGCTGAATTACCTGGGAATGGAAGCCGATATTTGCCCAACAGAGGAAGAGGCGAAAATGAAAATAACAGCACAAAACCCTGCAACCGTGCAGTCGTCTTCTCGTGAAGTCGTCCAATCCTCCGATCGTGAAGTCGTGCAGTCGTCTTCTCGTGAAGTCGTCCAATCCTCTTCTCGTGAAGTCGTGCCCTCGTCCAATCGTGCAGTCGTAAATAAATGGCCTGTTTTCTTTTTTGATTCCAATACTTCAGGAGAAAAACCCTATGAAGAATTTTATACCGAAGGGGAGGTACTCGACAACGAATCGTTCATTCACCTTGGGGTAATTAAAAATTCCGTTAAACGCAAAATGAAAGAGATTGATTCTATTTTTAACCAATTGCACACATTGTTTGAATCGGACAACATCTCCAAAGCAGCTATTGTAAATATTCTGAAAACTTACCTGCCCAATTTCGAACACATCGAAACGGGAAAAGGGTTGGATTCGAAGATGTAGGAACGGAGGTACGGAGGAACGACGTACGGAGGAACGACGCACGAAGGAACGACGCACGAAGGAACGACCCACGAAGGAACGACGCACGAAGGAACGACCCACGAAGGAACGACGCACGGAGGAACGACGCACGGAGGAACGACGCACGAAGGAACGACGCACGAAGGAACGACGCACAAAGGAAAGACC
>CAZSIK010000226.1:0-7374 GCA_964606515.1 uncultured Prolixibacteraceae bacterium | reverse complement strand
TGCTACAAAGGTAGCATTAGTAAAATAATGGGCGGCCTAAACGCCTATACCAATTTTTCTATTCTTGTCCCTTAACTATTCATGAACAGGAAGGGTGATGCCCTCGAGGTTCCTCCGCCCATGACCGATATCGTTCACCTTATCGAAAATCAGGCTTAACCTTTCTTTCGACTCCTTCATCCTTGCCTGGCCCGGATGGAGCTGAAGCCAGTTCAGAACAGCCGAAAAGACCGGTGAATGATAAAAGGGCGACTTCTGATCGGAAATGAAGTGACAGCGCATTTTATTTTCTTTCAATATGATGCGTTCAATTCCCAGCTTGATGGCGGCCCTGCGCAAACGCACTACCTCGAACAGGTTTAAGGCTTGTTTGGGGATCTCGCCAAAGCGGTCGGCCACGTTGTTCTCGAAAAGCTGTAATTCCGTTTCTTCTTCGAGGTTATCTAGCTCGCGGTACAGGGCCATGCGTTCCGATATGCTGCTGATGTAGCTTTCGGGAAAGCGGAGTTCCAAATCGGTTTCGACCACGCAATCGTTGGTGAATTTCAATTGAAGGAAGGCTTTTGCCGCTTCTTCACGATCGTGTTTCTCGAATACGGCGCTGAATTCTTCTTGTTTCAATTCATGAACGGCTTCGTTCAAAATACGGTGGTAGGTTTCGAATCCAATATCGGCAATGAACCCGCTCTGTTCGGCCCCCAACATGTTTCCGGCTCCCCTGATGTCGAGGTCTTGCATGGCAATATTGAAGCCGCTGCCCAGGTCCGAGTATTCATCGATGGCTTTTAAGCGCCTGCGTGCTTCGGGGGTTAAGGTGCTCAAGGGGGGAGAAAGCAAATAGCAAAACGCTTTCTTGTTCGACCGGCCCACACGGCCCCGCAACTGGTGCAAATCACTCAACCCGAAGTTTTGCGCATGGTTGATAATGATGGTATTGGCATTGGGAATGTCGAGGCCCGATTCGATAATGGTTGTAGCGATCAGCACATCGTATTTGCCTTCGATAAAATCGAGCATGGTTTTTTCCAGCTTGGCTCCTTCCATCTGGCCATGGCCCACGATAGTTCTCACTCCCGGACAGGCTTTTCGGATCAGGTTTTCGACTTCGTGGATATTTTGAACCCGGTTATGGATGAAAAAAACCTGGCCGCCCCGATCCACTTCGTACAGGATGGCTTCGCGGATAATGGCCTCGTTAAAACCGTGTACTTCGGTAACGATAGGATACCGGTTGGGCGGAGGGGTTTGCATGATTGAAAGGTCACGGGCACCCATCAGCGAAAATTGCAAGGTGCGGGGAATGGGTGTGGCAGTGAGGGTCAAAGTGTCGACGTTCACTTTCAGTTGTTTCAGTTTTTCTTTCACCGAAACCCCGAATTTTTGTTCCTCGTCGATGATGAGCAGTCCCAAATCCTTGAATTTAATTTCTTGACCTACTAGTTTATGGGTGCCAATTACAATGTCGATCTTTCCTAGTTTCAGTTCCTCTTTAGTTTTTTTCAGGTCGGCAGCACTTCTTAGCCGGCTCAGGTAATCGACTTTTACAGGAAATTCCTTGAGCCGTTCTGAAAAGGTTTTGTAATGTTGCAGGGCAAGGATGGTAGTAGGAACTAAAACCGCTACCTGTTTGCTGTCGCTAGCTGCTTTAAAGGCAGCCCTAACTGCTACCTCGGTTTTGCCGAAGCCCACATCCCCGCACACCAGCCGGTCCATGGGCATCAGTTTTTCCATATCGGCCTTCACATCCACTGTGGCTTTATACTGGTCGGGGGTGTCCTCGTACAGGAACGAAGCTTCAAGTTCCTGCTGCATGTAGGTGTCGGCTGAAAAGGCATAACCTTGTTCCTGAAGCCTTTGTGCATACAGCGCGATCAGTTCCTTGGCAATGTCTTTGACCCGGCTCTTCGCTTTTTGCTTGATCTTTTGCCAGGCTGCTGTGCCTAATTTGTTGAGCGATGGTTCAGTACCATCCTTTCCTTTGTATTTTGAAATCCGGTGCAGCGAATGAATGCTGACCAACAAGGAGTCGTTGTCGCGGTATACCAGCCTGATGGCTTCCTGAATTTTGCCGTTCACTTCGATTTTAACCAGGCCAGCAAAACGTCCAATTCCATGATCGATATGAACTACATAGTCGCCGGGGTGTAATTTGTTCAGTTCTTTAATTGAAAGGGACTCCCGGGCCTGTTTTCTTCTGTCTTGTAGTGAGTATCGGTGATACCGTTCAAAAATCTGATGATCGGTATAGAAGGCCATCTTCAGGTCTTTATCGATAAATCCTTCATGAAAGGTAAAAGGAAGGGGTGTAATTTTTACGTTCAGGTTCTTGTCGTCGAAGATCGATTGTAAGCGGTTAATTTGTTGTTCGTTATTCGAAAGAATGAAATTGGTGTACCCGTTCGATTGGTTGATGCGTAAATCGTTGGCCAGGAGTTCAAAGTTCTTGTTAAACACGGGCTGAGGGAGGGTGGAAAATTGATAAAACGTGCAATGGCTTGGCTTTTTTGGGCCAATGTGTATTTGTTTGAAATTCTCCATTAAACTTGCTAGTCCCTCGGATTGGCACAGCCAGTTTATATTGGGTGCCGGGTTTTCTTCATCATAATCGAAAGGGGTAGCCTGATAGGCAAGAAGTTCATAGGTTTGATCGACCTTCGAAAAAATAATGTCGGTGTCGGTAAGAACCAGAAGGGTATTTTGTGCAAGATATTCGAACAGGGGGATTCTCTTTTCGTCGCTTAAACCGTGTTGAATATCCGGAATTATCGAAACAGTGTCGATAGGTTTCAGCGATAGTTGCGTGTCGGCATCAAAAGTCCTTATGGTTTCAACCTGGTTTCCGAAAAAATCAATGCGATAAGGCTCGTCCCCCGAATAAGAAAACACGTCAACAATACCCCCCCTGATTGAAAACTGACCTGGCTCGAAAACGAATTCAACTCGGTTGAAACCATATTCAATTAAAACTTCAGTAACAAATTCAATCGAGAGTTTATCGTTTACCGAAAGACTTAAGGTATTGGATAAGAGGGTTTCATTGCTAACCACTTTCTCGACAAGGGCTTCGGGATAGGTAATGATCAGCACCTTCTCCTTGTCGGCAATTTTTTTTAAGACTTCGGTTCTCAATAGCAAATTATCATGGTCGACCTTTCCCCGACTCCGGCTGGGTTTGTAGGATGAGGGTAGGAACACCACTGGGTTGTTTTTGCCGTTAATCAATCGAAGGTCATCGAAATAATAGGCCGCTTCTTCCCTGTCGTTTAAAATTAAAAAGAAACTTGAATTTAAATTCTGAAACAAGTTGGAGATCATTATAGCTAATGAAGCCCCAGCTAATCCTTTAAGTTGAACGTGTGCCCCATCGTTGTTTTCAATCATCTGAATAACAGATGCAAAATTGGGATGGCCTGTGTATAATGTGCTTAACTTTTCAATATTCATAACAGGATGCAAATATAGATAAGAATTGGACGGATTTGGAAAATGATTTTTATATTTGTGCATCATCAACGTGGTGCACATAAACTGGTTTGGAGCCATACAGACTCAATAAACATAGGGGACAGGGAAAAAGATGCATGATTTTTTTATTATTGTTGCGTTGAGTAATAAAATGATTTACTTTTACCTTGTTGTGCGGCGCTTGATGAATAAGGACCAGGCCGTGTAAGGCTGAAAGCGAATTAAAACATTGGAATAATGGCAGAATCACTTGACCAGTTAAAAGAGAGTTTCGTTGAAGAAACCCGTGAATTGATTAACGAACTGGAAAATATCCTCCTTTCGATTGAAGATGAATTGGTGGAACATGCAACCATCGACCAAATTTTCAGGATCGTGCACACCATCAAAGGAAGTGGGGGAATGTTGGGATATGAGAATATCCTGGCCATGACTCACGATTTGGAGGATATTTACGACAGGGTGCGCGGAAACGATATGGATTTCACCAATGAATTGAAATATATATCGTTGGAAACCATCGACGTGTTGAAATTCCTGATCACCGACGATGGGAACCTGAATTCGGAGCAGAAACAAAAGTTCGACACCATCTGCAATAAGATACAAATTTTCGGAGGCAAGGGCGCAAAGTGGGAAGGCAAAACCAATACCCATTCCGAGCAGGAACAACTTGATGAAGTACTTACGCGTACGTATTTTGTGAAATATTTGCCCCAGAAAGTCTTGCCCGAGTATATTTCCGATCCTGCTTTTCTGATTGAGGAACTTTCCTTAATGGGAAGTAGCGTGGTGTACTCACTTGATGGGCTAAGTTTTGCTAAAAACCAATTCAAAGGCTTAAGTCCTAAAACAAAATGGATCGTATTCCTGTCGACCAACGAAGATCCGGCCAACATACTCGAAATTTTTGATCTGGTGCAGTTCGATGCCGAAATCATCCTTGAAGAAATTGCTAAAGGAGACTTGTTCTCAATTGATATTGCGCGGCAGGAACTTGAAAACTTTACTAAAGATATTTTCAAGAAAAAAATAGAAGATCTCTATCTTCTTGCTGCAAAATACAACAACCAACTCAAGGGAGGGAACTTTTTTCAGCAAAATTCCAATCCTGACATGAATGATTCGGCCGCATCAAATGGCCGTATTATCAAAAGTATTCGCGTGGCAACCGAACAGATCGACCAATTGATGAACCTCGTGAGCGAAATGGTGACCCTTCAAGCCCGGCTTAACCTGCTTTCAGATACTATTAAAGATACTGAGCTGACGGCCGTCGTCGAAAAATATGCCACCTTCTCGAAACAGTTGCGTGATAACGCCTATACCATTTCCCTTGTCCCGTTCGGGGTCGCTCTGACCCGTTATAAACGTTTGGTACATGATCTTTCGGAACAGCTTGGCAAGAAAGTTGATTTTGTTACTGAAGGGGCTGATACGGTATTGGATAAGAAAATAATTGAACAACTTTCGGATCCCATCATGCACATATTGCGCAACTGCCTCGACCATGGCCTCGAAAGTCCCGAGGAAAGAATTTTTGCAGGGAAATCCGAAACCGGAACCATCAGAATGAATATCTTTCATAAAAGCAATAACGTACACATCAAGATTTCGGACGATGGAGTGGGGATCGATGCAGAAAAAATTAGAAAAGTAGCCATTGAAAAGGGAATTATTGAATACAACCAAACCCTTACCAATAAGGAGCTGATCAACCTGGTTTTCTTACCTGGCTTTTCGTCGAAGGAGGTGGTTTCAAACCTCTCCGGGCGCGGAGTTGGGCTTGATGTAGTAAAGAAAAATATCGCCGATATCCGTGGAGTGGTCGAAATCGATACCGAGGTGGGCAAAGGTACCGTTTTTACCATCATCCTGCCGCTTACCCTGTCCATCATCGATGGGCTACAAGTTAGGATTCAAAATCGCGACTTCATCATTCCCCTGATGCAAGTCGACAAAATCCTGACCATCGACAATTTTAAAGGCAAGGGGAAGCTTAACCAGTTTATGGAACACGAAGGAATGCAGATTCCTTACTTCAACCTGAGAAAAGATTTTGATATTTCAGGTGAAGTGCCTGATCGTCAGGAGATTGTTTTGGTTAGTTTCGATAAGGAACAAGTGGCTTTAATCGTCGATTTTGTGGTGGGCGAAAACCAGACCGTACTCAAACCCATGGGCAAACATTATAAATACCAGGATTTTATATCGGGAGGAACTATTTTAGGTGATGGGACTGTTGCCTTGGTTCTTGACATTAATAAGATTGTAATCGAGTTTTCAAAAAATAAATGAGCACAATAATGGAACAGAAAATTGATACTTATCTGACTTTTTCCCTTGGAGAGGAATTTTTCGCGATCGATGTAGTTCACGTTGAAAAAATTCTTGAGGTACAACCTGTTACCAAGGTTCCTAAATCGCCCGATTTTATGCTTGGGGTTTTTAACCTAAGGGGCGAAGTGATTCCTTTAATCGATACCCGTTTGAAATTTGGCATGGAGGCCACTCAGATTACAAACGCAACCTGTGTTTTGGTAATCATTGTCGATATAGAAGGCGAGTCGGTTAAGCTGGGGGCCATGGTCGATAATGTGAAAGAAGTCGTAAAAATTGAAAAAGAACAAATTCTGCCCTTACCCAGCATTGGCAAACAAAATAAGGCTGAATTTATTAAGGGGGTATTCCGATCGGAAAACACTTTTTATCTCTTGTTGAATGCCGATAAAATTTTCTCGGTTGAAGAGGTTATCGATTTAAAAGCAGAAAATTTTGATCTTGAAGCAGTAAAATAAATTATTATTATGGGAGCAGGCCGAAGTGGGTTGAAAATTACGACCAAGTTAAAGATTGGTGCCGGGCTATTTTTGTTTGGGTTCATTGTATTTCAATATATTGTAGCCGTTTCTTATAAAAAAATAGGTGAAAAAATAGAAGGTTTTACAACACAACAAAGTCAGGTAAACCACTTCTTGAACGAGGCTTTTAAAATCAATTCAGTCATGTCGAACGATCTTTTGGAGCTTTCGTTAACTGAAAATCAGGCTACGTTCAATGGGATTAATCCTCAGGTTGTTGGTTTAAAAAAAAGGCTCAACTCCATTTCCGATGAGCTCGGTCGTTTAAATATCTCTTCCCAATATCGAAAAAGCATTTCCCAGGCCTCGGCCAACTTAGATGAATTGGATATAAAAAGCCGGAATCAAGCACAACCTACACAGGATGAAATTTTCCACATGACTTCACTCGTGGTGAAACTCAACGATGAATTCAGTAATTTCCTTTTGTATGAAATCGAATTGTCGAGCGAACGTCAGGCCCAGTTTCAGGTAGCCAAAGGGCGCCTAAGCAAGGCAGTTATCTTATATATGTCCTTGCTTTTCGTTTTAATTAGCTTGTTCTATTACTTTTACAACATCCGCTCGATACAAAAGGCTTTTGCATCCACCATCCGTTTTTCTGAACATATTTCCAAAGGCGACTTGCTTTACACCAACTCATATCTAAAGGGCGATGAGTTTGGGGAAATTAATTTTTCACTTGAAAACTTAAGCAAAGAATTACGGGAAATCATTCTGAAGGTTAACGATATATCCCAAAGCCTCATGGCGGCTAGCAATGAGTTTAGTTCGGGTAGTTCCCTGATTTCGGCCGGTGCAAACAGCCAGGCAGCCTCGGCAACTGAAATCTCGGCCGCCATGGAAAATATTGCAAAGGCTTTGAAAATTACCGCCGATAATGCACTTCAAACCGATCAGATCGCCAAAACAGCCTATCAGGATGTGTTAAGCGGGGCCCAAAAAGTGGGTGAAGCAGTTGGCATTATTGAAAACATTGCCCAAAAGAATTCAATTATCAAAGAATTGGCTTACCAAACCAAGATTCTCTCGTTGAATGCCTCGGTTG
>CAZSIK010000225.1:0-7429 GCA_964606515.1 uncultured Prolixibacteraceae bacterium | reverse complement strand
AGCCCAATATCATAGCTTTAATAACAATACCGATTGGCAAAAGAAAATTTATGCCGACAATTATTCAACCAATTACAACCTTCGTATCAAAGGGGGTGACGACATCGCCCTGTACGCATTGACGGTTGGATTCATGCAGCAAGGGGGCACAGTGCGCGAATCAGACAATTCGCGGTTTAATTTCCGGTTTAATTCCGATATTAAATTCTCCCCCAAAGTCACACTTAACTCCAACATCGGATTCTATTATACTAAAAAAGATATTACCGGTTCAGGTATTGAAAGCTACTACGATCCGGTGTACCTTTCCAGGATTAAAGCCCCCTTCCTGAATCCTTATGTACAGAATGAAGAGGGTATAGAAAGCCCTGTACTAAGCGATTACGACTTTTTGAACGTCAGCAATCCTTTGGCGCTGGTCGAAACCATGAAACAGGAAGATGCTACCTACCGTTTGTTCGGGTCGTTCAATTTCAACTGGCAGATTTCGGATAACCTGTCAGTCAGTAACCTGATTGGTCTTTCATTCGATAAAGATCGCCAACGTATTTTTATTCCCAAAGGCGGCGTGGTACCCGACTCGGTTGAATATGGTGTGGTAAGCAACCAGATGAAATCGCGTGTGGTCAGGGGGTTTGTAATTAACAACGATTTCAGGATTAAGTATGAAAAAAAATTAGGGCTCGATCATCATCTAAACCTGTTGGCTGGTGCCCGGTTTAATCTCAACGATATTGAGGAAGACTGGGCCGGCGATTACAATTCGGCAAACGATCAGCTGCGTTCGCTCGGAAATGGAAATTACCTGTTGAGGCAAAAGGGAGGTTTTCTTGGTGAGTGGTCGAATTTAGCTTGGTACGCCAACGCCGATTATTCATTAAAGAACCGGTACTTGTTGACTCTTTCCCTTTCACTCGATGGTTCATCGCGTTTTGGCGATGCGGCAAAAGGACTGTATCTGTTCGATACACCCTTCGTATTTTATCCGGGTATATCAGGTGCCTGGATTGTTTCTGCAGAACCTTTTATGGCCGGCGCCGATGTGGTCGATTTCCTGAAAATCCGCGCCAGTTATGGTTTAACCGGTAACGACGATATTGGAAACTATACTGCCCGTAAATACTATTCCTCAGAAACCTTTCTGGGTTATCAGGGACTGGTGCCGGGTTCTTTATGGAATCCCAAACTGGGTGCAGAAAAAACAGCCAAAATGAACATCGGTTTCGATATGTCTATATTCAGGGAGAAGCTATCGGTCTCAATCGATCTTTTCAATAATAAAACTACCGACTTGTTCGATTTTATTCCCTCATCGGTCTATTCTGGTTTTGAAGGGTATTATGGAAATTTTGGAGGCTTCACAACCAGTGGGGTCGACTTATCAGTCCATTCCCGGTTGGTCAATACTCAGTCGTTTAAATGGGACCTTGGCCTGGTTTGGTCGAAATTCACCACCAAAATCGACGAAATCTATGGCGATAGCCGATACAATACCTATTATACAGCCAATATTTTAACTGAAGTGGGCAGCCCTATTGCCCAATTTTATGGTTATAAAACCAAAGGAGTGTATGAATCGGATGCTCAAGCCCAGGAAATGGGTTTGCTCAATCACTTAAAAAACGAAGCCTTGGTTCCGTTTAAAGGCGGTGATATCATCTTTGAAGATTTCTACACCGATGGGATTATCGATGAGCAGGATATGCAGGTGTTGGGTGATCCCACCCCCGATTTTACAGGCGAGCTCTACACCCGGCTAAGGTATAAACAGTTTACCTTAGATGCAGCCTTGTCGTTCAGTTATGGCAGCGAGGTGTTCAACTATATGCGGTATACCCTTGAATCGATGGATGGCAACAACAATCAAACCCAGGCAGCCTTGAGCCGCTGGCGTTATCAGGGGCAACCTACTACCATGCCCCGTGCTGTATTTGGCGACCCTATGGGGAATTCGCGGTTCTCTGACCGCTGGATCGAAGATGGTTCGTATGCCCGGCTCAGGAACATTACCTTAAGCTATGTGATCCCCTTTAACAAAACCTGGTTGAAAACCACCGAGCTTTTTGCTTCAGGGGTAAACCTGTTCACCTTTACCAACTATATGGGGGGTGACCCGGAATTCAGTATTGATGGTGGCGCCTTGTTGCAGGGCATCGACCTGGGATTGGTGCCCCAGAATAAAATGGTGGTACTGGGAATAAGAATTGGATTGTAAGATGGTATAAAAATGAATGTTATGAAGATATTGAATCATACCTTAAAAACAGTTGCAGCATTGGCCTTCGTGGTGATAACCGGTACATCGTGTACCGATGTACTGAATCCTGATGCTGGTGACGTTTTAACCTCAGAACAGGTATACAGGAACCTCGATGATGCCAATACTGCACTCCGGGGGGTTTATGGGAAGTTAATGGATTGTGCCACACAATATGTTATATTGAATGAACTCAGGGCCGACCTGATGGACATTACCACCAATGCTGATCTGTCGCTGACAGAAATAGCACAGCATCTGCCTGTTTCGAAAAATAACCCCTGGGCCAGTCCCCGAAAGTTTTTTGCATTGATTAACACCTGTAACGACGCTGCGGTGAATTTTGACTCGATGTACGCCAACAATAAGATCGACCGGGAACAATACAACGTGCGGTATTCTGAAGTGATTGCAGTAAGAACCTGGGCTTATCTTCAGCTGGCAATACATTTCGCAGACGAACAAAAGGGTGGGGTACCCTATTTCACAAAACCTTTCGACAATATAGCCAGTCTGGAAGAGATAAACAGTTCAACTGTGCCTTATCTCAATCTGGAAACCATGATCGACACACTGCTTACAACGATGGTACGCTTGCCTTATCAGAAAAGAATTACCGATGAAGAATTATTGACTACCATCTCGACCTACAACAGCAAATATATGTATATCGATAAAGAATATCTTCTTGGTGAACTTTATTTATGGGATGGCAACTATTATCAGGCTGCCTGTTCTTTCAAGAACATCATGGATAGGGGTACCCTCGAGAATTCAGGCGATTTCGACCGTTATAAAATCCCGTTCGATGCTTCTGCTTCACTCTCAACGGCTACAGCCCGTTACAACAGCGGGTATGCAAGGTATTACGAAAACGACCGCCTGAGTATCCTGAATAAATGGCCCTTTATGTTTTACGATACCGAAACCCAAAATTATGAAAACGAATGGCTTTGGGTGCTTTATTTCGACCAGTTAAACGAACCCAACCCTTTTATCGAACTCTTTGCCAAGAACGGGGGAAACTATCAGTTGAAACCTTCAAAACTGGCCATCGACAATTGGAATGGCCAGGTTCAGCAAAATACATTTAAAGGCGATTTCAGGGGGTATTATTTCAAGCAGGATGTAGTTCTTCGCGATCAGAATGGGATAGAGTATACTACCTATGGTTATTCCACTTTTTTCGGACTACCTGGTTCATACGACCTGGTAGGGGGCGACCCGGTAATCATGAAATACCATTATAATTACAGCGAGTATAATCCTAATTTCAGCCTGTTGAACAAATCGGGCAAATGGTTTTTATGGCGTGCCGCGGGGATACATCTTCGTTATTGCGAAGCTGCCAATCGCGATGGCCAGCATAAAGTGGCTTACGCCCTGATGAACAATGGGATTGGGGCCAATTATCCTGGCACCGATTCCACTGCGGCCAGCAACGACTTCACCCACCGCCGGCAAACCGAACTGCCCTTCCCATACGATTTTGATGCCCGCTCAACCGGTGGGTCTCAGATCCCGCCAAACCTTCGCCAGCCCTGGTTCCGCAATACCGGCATCCGCGACCGGGTAAGCTTGCGCAACACGACTGTTGAAAGCGATTCGTTGAATACAATCGAAGGGCAGATACTCGATGAGTGTGGACTGGAACTGGCCTTCGAAGGTGAACGTTGGGGCGACCTGGTGCGTTTATCCTTACGCAATGGCGACAATTCGATCCTGGCCAACAGGGTGGCTGAGAAGTTAAAACGGGCCGGCCTCGATGGAGAAGCGGCAAGAATTAAACTTTTAAACCGGAATAATTGGTTTTTACCTTTAAAATAAATATTTTCAACCATTATTTAAATCTTAAATCTTTGATTATGAGAAATCTTTACCCAAATGGAAAGCCGAAATTTTCGGCTTCGATGAAATGGAAGGCCATGTCCTTGATTCTGGGACTATTGGTCCTTACCAGTTTCGTTCATGCTCAGGTTGCACAAACCTGGACAGGTACAACCAGCAATAATTTTCGTGTAGAAGATAACTGGGATCCTCTCGGTTCTCCTGCCGGAAATAACTTAACCCTTCCTTTGATTCAATACGATAAAGAAGGAAAACTTATATCCCCCAATGATGTTAGTCCTGTTCTTTCAGGCTCAGAGGATTTAAAAGTTGGATTCATTTATATGACTGGTACTACAGCTGATACCATGAAAATGAGGAACCTGACCATTAACCTCGATCCAAAAGCAACATTTACCTCTTCAAGTGGAAATGCAATCAATTACACAACGGTTAACCTGGTATTAAACAGTGGAAAAGTTTATTTCGATAATTATGAACGTTTCCAGGAAAACTATAGGAATTGGACCATTAATGGTGGTGAACTATATTGTGCAAGAAGCAGCAGGACCATGCAAATTGGTAATGCCAATACACCTACCTCCGGGGGTCAGTTTTTTGTTAACGGAGGTTTGTTGTACATCCGTGGCGGTGGCTTAGGGCGTGCATTTTATACCCGTGAAGGCGGTCAATTTATTATAAAGGGCAACGGTGTTGTTAAAATGGATGGTGATAAAAGAAGTTTCCAACAGTATATCGAAAGTGGCTGGATTAATGGTGGAGATGAATATTATCCTGTGTTGTCTTTTGACCCGGTAAGCAATGTTACCACATTTACTGTTGTACCTGTTAATACGGTTATGTTCAGACCAACTGAAACCCAGGAATTATTAGCAGGTACTACAGCTAATGTTTTGTATATGGTTTTAACACCAAGGGTAAAAACTGCAAAGAGTATTTCATGGAAATATCGCAAAGACGGTGAAACAACTTTTACCACTTTCGCAGGTGCCGATTCAACCTCTTTTGCCCCAAAATTTGATACAGGAGGTGTATTCCATGTGGTTGCTGAAATTGTTGATGCTGCCGATGCAGTTGTAAAAACGAATGAAGTTACCTTTTCTGTAATCTCAGACGATATTACCACAACTCCTGCTTTTAGTGTCCAATACATTCGTAATATGGAAGCAGGTACCAAGATCACAGCTACTTTTAAAGATAATAAAGTGCCTACAGCAATGGAATGGAAATATTCCGATGCGATCAGCGGAACCTATGTTTCGTTTAATCCAGCTCAAAAAACGGCCTCAATTATTCCTGTATTTAACCTTGATTCAGCAGCAACCGGCAAATCATATTATATGTTGCTGGAAGCAACTATTGATGGCAAAGTGATTAGAAGTGCAAATGTTAAATACATTGTAGAATATCAGAAAAATTCTGGTAAGGTAATTAACTGGACCGGCTTGGTTTCCGACAACGGGAATGATCCAGGCAATTATTCACCTGTTGCTGGTTCTTTTAAAAATGCCATTGTAGTTCCGGTTGTTGCTTCGGGTGTGTACCCTGTTTTTAGGGGAACAGGTTCCGATTCTTTACATCATTTTCAAGTTAATGATAAAGCCACATTGACTTTTGACGGTCCCGACCATATTTATGTTGGTGGAGGGGGTTTGCAGCCTTATGTCGACGGAGATGTTTATTTGAAAAAAGGGGAAATGAGGACGGTTAGCTGCGATACCTTAGTGGCAAATAAAGGATACTTTAACATTCGCTACGGTACCAGCGATATGTTTATCTCGGGCAATGCTGTTCTTAGGGTCAATACTTTATTGATGGGTAATGCTAATTCTCCAGCCCATGGTGGAAGATTGCATTTATCGGATAATGCAAAAGTTTATGCAATAGATTTGGGCAGGGTACTCACCAAAAGATCAGATTCCAGTGTGGTGTATTTGTCGGATAATGCCATGTTCTACCACTATGGTGATGTAAGGACCAAACTGAACACTTATGCCGATTCAGCCAAATTCAAATGTACTGCTGAAGGTTATGCCCCATACGTAGTTTTCGATGGAACATGGACCTATGTAAAAGCCAGAAATACGAAAGCCTTTGCTATTGCCGACGATTCAAGGACCTTTACCACAGCCGGCTATCCTGTTGATAAGGAGATTGGCCTTGCCAATACCGACGGGATTACCAGTTGGGAGTGGAAATATTCTACAAGTGTTTACGGACCATGGAAATCATTCTCTCCGGCATTGAAGGATGCCCCTTCGGTTGCACCTGTATTTGCTGAAGCTGGAAATTACTATGTTGTTGCTGAATCTTCGACTGGCGTATTGACCTCGAATATGAAACTGGTCAGTGTAATCAACCTGGCCGCTACCCCTTCAAATGTTCAGGTTAAAGCAGTTGGTAGTAAGTGCGATACACTCTTTGTAACCATTCCAACCGAAGTAACCCTGCTTTCGGGTGCATGGTTTATTACCGATGCCGATGGAAATGAAATCGAAACCGGAGTCAAAGAATCTGCTTACTTGCCATCTTTTTCAACGCCTGGTATTTATGAGGTGTTCTACCTGGCCGAAGTTCAAGACGAGAAAAGTGTTTCGTACAGCTTGTTCAGCAATAAAGTAACCATTTATTATGGTGTCGACCGCAAGCTGAAAGTGGGTTATTACTCCTTCAGTAAAACTGGTATGGACGCCACAGCTGCAAAACCCGATGCCGATCCGGTGTACACCATGCTGAAAGCCGACGAAAAACTCGACGTGACCCTTGAACTGCTTACCGACGTTAGCGCTACAGCTACAACAAATGTGTCGAAATACGATGTGATCGTGATCCAGGAATCGTTTGGTGGTGGCGACAAGATCCTGACCCCAGCCGGTGCCCTGGGTATTGCCAAACTGAACAAACCCACTCTGTACAACAAATCCTATGCATTCAAAGCAGGTCGTGCCTTTGCAACCGGCGCAACAGGTGCAGGTGCTGAGTTAACTGCCAGCGTGCTCCATCTGAAAGTTCCGGCTGCCAACCAGGGCAACCCGCTGTTCAAGGGATTGACCTTTGCCGGCGACTCGGTTAAAGTGTTGAATATTGGCGCTACCGACCTGGGTGCCAACGGTACAAAAACGTTGAACTATGCCAAGGATGTGGTCATTTCTGATGCCAACACCTTATTGGGCGTGCCTGTGCGGGTTAGCGGAACCGATGTTCCGGTTATCTCGTTCAACGACATCCCGAAAGGGACTACCTTTGGCGGTGAAACTACTGCTGCTCGCATGATTACCTTCGGGATGAATTTTGGCGCCATTTGTAACCATAATGGCACCAACC
>CAZSIK010000224.1:0-7452 GCA_964606515.1 uncultured Prolixibacteraceae bacterium | reverse complement strand
CACGAAATAAATGCTCCCGATAGTTTTGAACCGATTGCCTTTCCAAATCCATTTAGTGATAAATTCAGGATTGAATTCGATTTAAACAAATCTGCAAAAGTAGAAATTACCGTTCATAACCTTCTGGGCCAGCTTGTTTGTACTAAAACAATAAATGCCACTCAGGGAAGCCAGGCGATTGAATTTACCTATAACGAACTCGGGCAGAAAGGCAACGTGTTTACTTATACGATTTCAACAGCAGGAAAGACGGGAAAGACGGGTAAAATAATGCATAAATAAAAACAACCATTTGAAACTCACAAATATGAAAAAAGCAAGGGAAATCCGTGCTTTTTTCATATTTATGAGTTTGGCAAATTCCTTTTTTGCCAAAGTTATTTTTTCAAATACCAGTTATTTTCATCCATCAATTTTGAACGGATTGCCTGCTCATTTTCACCATGTTTTGCCGCAACTTTATTGGCCAGGAAAGCCGGATCTTTTCTGCGCATGGCAATTCTCATCAGATCCTGGAAGCGGTTACCTTCGAAAGCCGTTTCAAGAGCCAGCTCTACGATGATTTTGTCTTCGACATAAAGAATAGAATCCTGTGTTGAGTTCAACGCGGGTATTACAAAGTCGGTAGCCTTGTCAACGTTTCCGCAACCCCGTGAATGTACACCAACGTTATCTTCAAATGCGATGTTGATAAAATTAACATAATCAATGTAGGTGCCGGTGGAATCGGTATAAAGGCTGTATTTTTCATGCCGTGGTACTATGGAGTCCACCGCCAGCGATTCCGGATTCATTCCGTTTTTCAAAACTGCGAAAGCCAGGTTGGGTTTTCCGGCACGGTTCACTGCCTCGGCATAGCGCAAGTAAAGTGTGGCAACCCTGTACACCATAATTGCTTTTGAAACTTCGGTCTCGCTCCTCATCCGGTAGTATTTAAAAATTACATCACCAATATTGGAACTATAATTGGGGGTTTCCGAATTAATATACGATCCAAGGGGTCCTCGCAAATCTCCGGGAATAGTTGCATTTTCGTTATAATAGTAAGTTTGCTCATCCCAATTTTTAATCGCTACCCGGGAAGGCGCTAACTCATAATTGTAAATAGTCTTCTTATACATTTCATCTTCCTCTCCCAATTCTGTCGATCCAGCAATCAAGGTAATTTGTTCGTAGGTTGTCAGCTTAAAAATGTCAAGGTAATTCTGTTCAAGATAATCCCTTCTAACAAAAACACCGTTATCTACTGTCCACGTTGAACTGTAGCTGTCGTCGATCACATATTTGTTTTTTTCAATCATCGAATAATATTCACGGGCTGCATTCTCGAATTGCCCGTTCCACATGTACAGGTCGCCCAGCAAAATAGGTATAGGGAAGAACAGTTTTTCACTTGACATGTCAACTCCCAGTGAGATTTGACCCGGTGTTTTCGCATTTTTCACAGGTTCAAGATCTTTGATTAAAACCGGAACTATTTCTTGAATGGAGTATTCAGGGAAAATGGCATTTGCTGCCTGCACGGTTAAAAGTGGCTCTGTGTAATACTTTGCCTTGCCATAGTTTAAAACAATCTGCATGTAGGTCCATGCTCTGATTGCTTTTGCAGCAGCATATTCTTTATAAAGTGATTTTTCTCCGCCAGCGGTAAATGCTGTGTCGATGTTATTGATGAGGTAATTACAATGATTGATTATTGAGTAGTAATCTTCGATAACATTGTACGGATTTTCCGCAGGAATTTCCAGGTTATTGATTTCCCGCAGTTCTGGACTTGCATTTTTAGTAATGGTCATTAAATCGGCTCTGAGTTCGCCCAGCACAACATAGCTGTTGGCCAGTTTCTGCAGTTGGGTAAAAATGCCGATCATCGAATAAATCGAGTCGTTTGGTGAATCGATTTTATGGTTTTCAGGGAATATATTGCCTTCGGAATTTACATCGAGCAAGGTGTCGCAACTGGTAGAAACTACCGCAAAACCGATTAGCCCGAATAATATCTGATTGATTTTCTTCATCTTGTTTTACTTTAATACGATTTCAAAGTCCGCTTCTTTCAAAGTGTTTTTTCCGTTTGATTACAGATTCATTTTTATTCCAATAAAATAATTTCGGGTAAGCGGCAGCATCCCGGCATCAATTCCTTGGAACAGCACATCGCGCTTCACCGAAACTTCCGGATCGAGTCCCAAATAATTTGTGAGGGTAAACAGGTTGTGGGCTGAAATCCACACATTCAAACCTTTGATGACCGAACCTCCTTTAAACGGAATATTATACCCCAGCGACAAGGTTTTAAATCGCAAGTACGATCCGTCTTCAATCCAACGGTCAGAGAAACGCGAATTGCCCATTGGATCCATGTAAACAGATTTTGGTTGAGTTGTTTCCTGTCCTTCGTAAAACCAGCGGTTCAGCATGGCATTGGTTTGATTATAAAATAAACTTCCCGATTCAAGCGAGGCACGCAATGCATTGTAAACATCGTTTCCGTACGAATAGGTGAAAAGCATATCCAACGTAAAATCTCCAAAAACGGTTTTGCTGTTGAAAGAACCAAAAAAATCGGGATTCGGATTGCCAATGATCTGGCGGTCTTTTTCATCAATGATGCCATCTTTTATGAAATCATCGAAGTGAATATCGCCGGCCATAAAGTTGTGAGATACGCCATCATCGTCAATCAGCTTTAGGTTTGCTGTTGCTGCAGCTTCTTCGTCTGTAAAAACGCCAAGGGTTTTGTACCCATAAAATACCCCTGCCGGATTTCCAACCGACGTAAGAATATCGGCACCATGTAACGATGTAACATATTCCTTATTGTCAGGCAAGGATTCGATTTTATTTTCATACTTCCCGATACTACCCCCAATTTCCCATTTAAACCCGGTAAGGTTTACCAGTTTCAGATAGGCAGAGAGCTCGAAACCTTTGTTCGACATCTCACCACCATTTCCCCAGTAATATCCGTTGCCAATAACTTCAGGCAGCGATTTCAGGAATAAAAGGTCTTTGGTTTTGTTAGTATAAACATCGGCTGTAACAGACAAGCGGTTGTTAAAAAGGGCAGCGTCAATCCCTAAACTTGCTTTTGCAGTGGTTTCCCATTGAATTTCGGAATTACCATAGTTTGCCATGACCAAGCCATTGGCACGGTCCATATACCGTGTTGATTTAAAGTAAGTACTGAAGGCATAGGGTTCAATATCGTCGTTTCCTGATAAACCATAACCGGCGCGTAATTTCAGCCAGTTAATTGCTTTCACGTCAGCCATGAAGGATTCGGATGAGATCAGCCATCCCGCATTGATCGATGGAAAAGCAGCCCAACTATGACCAAACAACTGGAAACCTCCTTGGGTTTCGCTTCCATAACGTGAGGAAGCGTCAATCGAAATTGAAGCAGACAGCAAATAGCGGTTGTCAAAACTGTAGTCAGCACTCAGGTAATTAGTTATCGATTTTACCCGGTTGTTTACACCATCAGTGCTGCGGATGAGTTGGTTGAGCAGGTTCCTTTTCTGGTCCGATCCTGAATTGTGGCCTTCGCCATAATCCATTTCAAAATAATCGGATTTGTAACGGAAACCGGCGATGGCTTTTATATCATGAATTTCGTTAATCAGTTTTCCGAACTTGATTTGCGTATCGTCAAATATGTTAATATTCCTCATTATCTGACTTTTGAATACATTTTCAGAAACTCCGATGCCAGGAATCATACGATTTGCAACGCCAACCATCGGGCTGTAATAGGTTTCCTTGAACTTGTCGATGGCATAATCAAACTGCGAACTTAGAGTTAAAGTCGGTGAAAGTTTGAATTCGGGTTTAAACCCAATGGAAAGCCGGTAATGTTTATTTGTATTCAATGCATTTGCAATAATAGCAGTAGGATTTCCCACATTGAAATTATCAGCATCTTCCAGGTCGGTGGTTAATGTTCCGGTAGGTGTGTAAGTATATGGACTCAGGAAAGGAGCCTTTGCCATGGCCAGAAAAGTTGGGGAAGTGTACCCATTAATACCGTCATCAAGCAAGGTGCGGTCGATAGAGGTAAATCCCATATTCATACCCAGCTTTATATTTTTTGTAAGAAAGAAGTCGGCATTGATCCGGGAATTCAAACGCTGCAGTCCGGTTGTTTTTATTATGCCATTATTCCCTGTATAACCCAGTGACAAGTAGTACAGTGCTTTTTCGTCTCCCCCGTTTACACCGATGTTATAGCCTTGTGTAAAACCCGATTGATAGACTTGATCATCCCAGTTGGTATTGTTATGGTACTTTTTATAGGTAATCAGGCTTGGATCATCATTCAGATAAGGCATTTCGGCGATTTGCTCAGAGGTAATACCAGTCGATCCCAAAAGGTCGGTGGTGTAAATACGAAATTGATCGCCATCCATCATTGGCAAAGAAGAGGCTTTTTCTGTCACACCGGTAAAGGCACTAAATACAATTTTGGTCACCATGTCCACTCCACGTTTGGTTTTGATAATGATTACCCCATTACTGCCTTTTGAACCGTAAATCGATGTTCCATCTTTAATGACGGAGACACTTTCAATGTCGTTCAAATCAATATCGTTCAGCGGATTGTTGAAAAAACCGTCGTTAACCGAATGCATGTCGAAATAATTGTTCCAGATAACTCCATCGATAATAAAAAGTGGTTGTGCATTCATATTCACAGAGTTCAATCCACGGATGAACAATGAGGAACCCATACCGCTGTTACCGGAGCGGCTAATACCGCGCACATGGCCACCCATTCTTGACTGGATGGCATCATCGGCTGTAAGAAATGTGGGATATCCTATGTCGTCAAAGCCAATAATGGCATTGGCGGCCTTAGTGGAACGCACCGGACCTGAAAGACCTTCAATTTCAGTGTAGAGATCCCGGAAAACTTCAGAATAAAGATTAATCTCCAGGCTTGTCCTTCCCCTGACAGGAACTTCGCACAGGTTGTAATCGAAAGCGATGACAATCAATACTTCTCCGGGAGAACTGACTTCTATCCCGAAATTTCCCTGTTCATCTGAAGTGGCAGCTGACTTGTGGTTCTGTGAACGGATCTGTGCAGCACTGATGGGTTGTTTGGTTATAGCATCCCTAATGGTACCCTTCACGATATAAACCGATTGATTGACCATTGTCGTGGCACCAGTGGCTATTGGATCAATTGCGGTTGTTGGTTCAGTTTGTCCAAACACGATGGTAGTAACTGCCAAAGTCCCGGCCATAAAAATTGAACGCAGGAATATTCGCAATAAATATTTCCTCATTGTATTTTTTAATTTGATATCTCTGTACATTTTCATCTTCAATATTTTATGAACCTATTCCATGACGGGTTCTAAAATGATACAATCGATACGCATAGTCCGGCTAAATTTACCTGACTGTTCCTCCTCCGCTGTTACATTGTTAATTACTTCCAATTTTACAGCGACCCTGTCGTAATCAGCACTAATGATGTTGGCAAATTCAAAATCGAACTGATCAACAAACATCTTGGTGATCCCTTCCGGATCGGTAACGTCGTTTACAGGCGTAACCCTTTTAATAAACGTACTGCCGCTCGCACGTCTGATGTAGGTGAGCTGAAACCTTGCTTTTGTGGGTGTGAGATTGGTGGGATTCACAATTTTGGCAGGTACGAACACACAATATATATTGTATTTCGCTGAAAGCGTATTAGGAATTGAAAATTCAACGGATGGTGAAGTCGAAGTAGGATCAACCAAAATATAGTAATTATTGGAAGCAGTAAATTCAGTTCCGTAACTGGATCTATTGAAAATATTGCTGCCTGTATTGGTTCTTCCAAATGTGTGTTCTGCTTCAACCCTGATTTCATTAAAGAATGAGGCCGTATCAGTAAAAGGCATTTTATTGGTAGCATAAGCAAGGCCATTACTGAACGATTTGTAATCAAGGCCTTTAAACATTTCTCCTGGATTGTAAAACACGTTTCCGTATGTAGATGTAAGCGAGTCGAGTTTTTCAGGCTCGCTAATTCGTCCACGGTAAAGCATATCCTGAATAACAGTAAAACAGGTCAAGTCCCTTTGTCGTAAAGTACTGCCGGCATCAGTTGGAAAATTATAATAATTTTTAATTCTTGAATAGGCCTCATTCCAGGCATTATTGTCGGGCATTAATGCAGTGTATATACTATCTTCAATATCAATAAACCCCAATTTTTCCAGTACCGGGTTCCAGATCACGAACACACTGTCGTAAATGACCTGTCCATTTTCATCGGCACCGATTTCGGTACTGTTCGCGGCATCAAAAACCTGTTTTGACTGGCCATAAATATAATCGCGCAAAGAGTCAATACCTTGTCCAATCCCGAGGTATTCCCAAAGATTGTATTCATAAGGTGCGTAACCGTCAATCACATGGATCAAGCCGTTTTTTGCAGGCTGATTGGATTTGGTGACCGTGTTTTTACCAAATGTGTATCCTGATTGATTCCTGGCAAAATTTACATATTTGCTGTTCAGCATACGTATGGATAAATTATCGATTCCAGAAGTAGTGACCCTGCTGCGTGCTATGTGGTTCTTCACTGTTTTTTTCACCAGTTCGGTGTCTGAAAAATCCAGGCCACTCAGAGCATCGTTTATTGGCGCCCAAACCGTGTACGACTGTGAAGCGTTCAGAATTGTATCGTAACCGGTTATTTTCAACATGTTGTAAAAGGTGCTCAGCTCCTGTTGCTCTTTTATGTACTCGGTCACTGTTTTGTCCGGAAGATTAAAGGAACCCTCATCGTAGTGATCGTCCCATTCCTTTGTACAGGCTGTTGCAAGCAAAACGCCTATCAAAGCCGAAAGGGGAACAAAACCTTTTAAATATTTGTATCTCATTTTAAATCGTATTTCATTCGTTTTATTTTCGATTTTCCGATGTAACTCATCAATACGGGACTCGTTTTTCTTCTCAATAAATATCCTCGTATTCCAATACTTCAAGCGGAACAAACTCCAGGTAGTCGAACATAAATTCACCCGATTTCACCGCTTTCACTGAAAAAGTGTGCGTACTGTATTTATCAAATGTATAAATACCTAAAATTCGTCTGAGCACCTGATCTTCCATACGGCCATTTCCCGTGTACCACCATTCCTCGATCACCTGAAAGCTGGCAGGACCCTTCATGTACCCACGGTTTCGCATGGCTTTATCGTTTTCAAAACCATCCGGATCCCGTGAATCAGTACCCGGAGTCTGGTACCCGATATTAGGATTGGAGGCTGATAAACGCAGGTCAAGCGGGATACCGGTCGGGATTCCGTCCCAGTACAATTGCGCTACACCACGGCCACCAGTCGGTTGATAACCAAAACGTACTTCGTAAGTGCCTGGAGGAATAGTAATTGTGGTAATATCGAAATCGTATAAACCTAGCAGAAACATCTCGTCCCCCTGATAATC
>CAZSIK010000223.1:0-7457 GCA_964606515.1 uncultured Prolixibacteraceae bacterium | reverse complement strand
GGTACATTGGTGTAAACTGCAGTACGTTGTTTCTGTACATAATTCCATCCTGCATCGAAACCTTCAAGCTGATAGGCATATTTTATACTGTTCGGGTTTTGGTAATCGAGTGCAGCATATCCGATGGTAAAGAAGTTTTGTTTGTGGCTCAGAGTAAGTTGTTCACAGCAATCGACTGCTTTTTTCAGGGGGGAATCGGGATTTATAGGCACTTCTTGATTGAAGAGCTGGAAATTCGTAAGTCCCAGGTAAGGAGTATAGGTGTTCATTTTCACCTGTTCGGGTTTAAATTTCAGCAATCCTTCTGAAAAGCCAAATAATATTTCACCGGAAGCCAATCTGCAACGGGCATTTTCAGAAAAATTTCCTGTCTGGATGGTTTTATTTGCTTCCGGGAAAACCTCAAAGAACTCCAATTCAGGGTCGAATCGGGTGAGTGCACTCTCGGAGGTAATCCATAGCTTTCCATCGTGGTCTTCTATTAAGGCGAGAAGATTGTTGGAAGGCAAACCTTGTTCGCGCGAATAATTCTTAAATCCGGTAGGAAAACCCTCCTCGTCGAACGATTCTGCTTTAATAAGACCGCCGCCTTGCGAGGCCAGAAACAAATCTTCCTCACGGGTAATGCAAATGTCGAAAATATCGTTACCCGAAAGACTTTTGGGCGAGTTTGCTGCTTTTCCATAATAGCGAAATTGGGTTTCCCCGGGCTGTTTGGGGTTGGGTTTGCCCATTACAAACCCGCCACTGGTGGCAACACAAAGGTTGCCTTTGGCATCGACGGCCAGGTTTCTTACCCTGCTGCACCATTTTTCGGGATATTTTTTCAAGAGGTTTCCCGAATGGATAAAATGAAAGGTCCCGTCGGGCAGTTCTTTTGCCAAGTTGATGCCCCCGCCATAGGTCCCGATCCAAATTTGATTTTCGGCATCCTGGCAAATCGAATATACATCGTTATTGCTTAACGAATTGGAATCGTTTAAATTGGAAGTAAAATGGGATGGGTGGTAGCCATTACCGGCAATTCGAGGGCTAAGTACAAAGATGCCATCTCCTTTGGTGCCAATCCAAATGCGTTTTTTTTCATCTTCGAAAACAACATAAGCAGGCTTGCTCCAAAGGGCACCGGCATTAAATTTGCCCGATGGTGATAGCAATTTCCTTTTCCCAGGCACAGTGTTGTAAACAGCAATTTTACCCTCCTTGGTGGCAACCCAAAGTTGTTGGCCAGCATCCTGAAAAATGGCCCGTACGTCGCGGGTTACATTGGGTTGTGGCTCTTCTTCAACCTGAAGCTTCTGAAAGTAATTCTCAGAAAAAGTAATTTTCAGTAATCCATTCGATTGAACGTTGGCCCAAAGGTTTCCCTGGCGGTCGAATGAGGCAGCATGGAACAAGTTCGAAAGAGTTGATCCGGGTGTGTTGCCTACTGAGAATAAGGGCTCAATGCTTATTTTTTGAGGATTAAAAAGCGAAAATCCGCCTCCGTAAGGTTGAACCCAAACCCGGCCCCGGTGGTCTTGAAGGACCATTGCTTTTGCATTTACCGGAATATTTTCGGGATTATTCGATTGGGATTGAAAAAAGGTAAAACATTGGCGTGTAAAATCAAACAGGGTTATTCCCCGTTCGTAATTCGATACAAACCAAAAAAAGTTATTGTGGGTCAGCCCGATCGGCACCAGGTTTTTGGTCTTCAATCCTTTATTACTTTGTGAGGTGAGGTAATTTATTTCACCCGAAAAAATATTCAGGGTACAAAAGCCTGCGTCGCGCGAAATAATCAGCAAGTGTTGTTCATCGAGCCGTTTCATATCGATCAGGTCCGATTTCAGGGCCAGGTTCTGGGTTCGAAAGGAGGTGCCTTTTTTGGGGTACTTGGCAATAAAACCGTCTGAGCCCCCGAACCAGATCTCATCCTGGAGTTCAAAGGCCGAAAAGAATTCCCTTGCCTTATCAGAACCTTCCGGCTCATTATCGAAATAGCTGAATGAAAGTGAATGGGTTCCGGCAGGCATACATTTCAAACCCTTATCGGTCAGAAGCCACGAATTTTGCCCCGAATCTTCGAAGACTGAATTTACGGCATCGGCATCCAAGGTTTTGTTTCCCTTGTTAAATATCAAAGTATTGAACAATGAATCCAGCACACAAATACATCCTGATTTTTCTGAATTCAGCCAGATTTTTCCTGAAGGCTGAGTTTGCATTTGACCGAGGACAAACTGATCGGCCAATTCTTCTGATATAAGCTCAAGCCCCCAAAAAGTTTCCGTAACCGGGTCGAAGCAATAAGGTTTGTTGACATAAGCATTCAGCCAGATCCGGCCCCATCGGTCTTCGGCTATTTTGTCGATCCGGTCGTTTTTCATCAAAACCCGGCTGTTGGTTTTGGTTTTGTAATTATGAAAGGTAAACCCGTCGTACTTGCTTAAGCCATCGAAAGTGGCCAGCCAGATAAAGCCCTTCCTGTCTTCATGGATCAGGTTGACGATGTTGTGCGGCAAGCCGTCATCGACCGATAAATGCTCGGAGGAACAGGTGATCTGCCCCAGCGAATCCAGCCCGTTCAGAAGAAAAAACAGATAAGAAGCTAAAATTATTTGCCATCTCATTTCCAAGCACATTAGAAGGTCTACAACAGGTACAGCAAAGTTAACAATATTTGCACTCAAGCCGACTGGCAACAGCAATGCGCACAAATTGCCCCTTGCAATTTTGCGATTTGCCCCGTATTTAGATCGCATGAAAAGAAAATTTAAGGCTTAATTGTAAAATGACCAAGGTATCGTTGCGATTCGACCCATTTCATCATTCCAAACTAGTGTAATATTGCATCTTTCTAATGATATAAAGGCTTACTAATTAGTTTACAGGTAATTTAAAATATTGAATATGAAAAATCTATTCTATCTAATTGTTTTTCTGATGGTAATGCTTCCATCAGGATTAAGTGCCCGGGTTAAGCTCGCGGTCTGGAACTTTAACCACACCTATGAACAGGTTGTGGTGAACGATTCAACGGTGTATACGCCCACCACTAAAGCATTGACTGCCGATCCCAATCTTACCATTCCAACTCAAAAGTTTAAAATATACCCTGATAGTTCGCTGGGAATTGCATCACTTTACGTGTATAACGCGAGTTCTACTTACTGTCAATTAAAAACAGGATATAACAATTACATGAGTCGTATTATGTTTGCAGGGCCAAGTTCGGTTGGCGACATTTCGCTTGGAACAAATCATAAAAACTACTTTCAGTTTTCGTTTCCGACTATCGGTTACGATTCTATTAAGATTAACTTCAGCATTTCAGGTGGCCAAAACCTGGTCGATGATTTTGTGAGATTGGTTTACTCGACTGATGGAGGCAGCTCATGGGTCGACGCTGGCAATTACAATATGTTGTCGGGTTGGTGGTTGTACCAGGAATACACAGTTGCCATTTCGGCCCGGAACAAAGAGAATGTATTGCTCCGCCTGATTGCCAATACTGCATCAAGCAGTGGAACGGCCAACTTTAACCTCGACTATTTCCGTATTTCGGGCACTGAATATACTGGCAGCCAAGTGGTAAATACTTCGAGCACAATAACCTGGCCGTTCAACACCGGCGCTTCTGGCCAGGCGGCCACTTATTCGGCTGGTTCGGAAACCTACTTTGGTGCCAATTGGGTAGCCAATGGCAGCAATCTTACCTACAAGGCCGCCAACATCAACTACGACATTACCTATACCCAGTTTCAGCCCGGGGCCCAGTCGAATACCTATACCGAAAACGATCTGGTTAGCTTCAATGTTCGACCGAAAACCGGACTTTCGTTTACCCCAACCTCCATTTCGTTCGATTGTATGCGTTATGGTACCGATGGGGGATCAATCGATGTGATCTGGAAATCGACCGACGGCACACTCACCACACTTGCCACTGCGGTTAAACCAGCCCGCAACAACTCGGGTGCAGGCACCCATGCAAGCTACGATTTGACATCCTTATCGGTCCCAGAATCCAATGGCGATTGTGCCCTATACATTTATATCTATGCTTTAGGCAACACCAAACAAGTTGGTTTGGCAAATATTATCATCAATGGTAAACTAACTGGGAGTATGGCTGAGGTCAATTCGTACAAACTGAATGCTTCGGTTTCGCCCGCAGGGGCCGGGAATTTAACTACCTTCCCCGTGGGTAACGAATTCGACGAAGGCACCAAGGTTACCCTGACTGCCGCTACCCGCAATTTTGGGTATCAATTCAAAGAATGGCAGGATGAAAACGGTAAGGTACTCTCATCGGTTTCTCCTTACACTTTTACTATTACCAGCAACACCACCATAAAAGCCATTTACGAGCCTCTTGTTACCTATAATTTCACAGTGAACATTTTAGGAAGCCAATGGGGTAAAGTAGCCTTATCGCCGGCACCCACCGACGGGAAATACGAAGCCGGGACCACAGTATTGATGACCATTACCCCCAACCCCATTACCCAATTCAGCTTCTGGGACGACAATACCACTGCCACCAGCCGTACAGTTTCTGTTGATGGGGACAAGTCTTTTTCAGCTTCCTTCGATGAAATCCCGTTTATTGTAGGTTGGAATTTCAACCCTACCACCCCAAACTCGGCCAGGGCAGGAGATTTTTATTCCGAATCCTCGAATACAGGGGTACTGAATGTGTACAATCAGGATGGTTCGGCTACTTCGTGGCTGGCCCATGCAGGGGCCTTCAGTCCGGTTAGCCCTTGTGCCTATCTTTGGACCCCGGCAGCCTCGTTCGCTTCAAACCGGCGATGCTTTGTTGCCTCATTTTCAACCATAGGATTCACGAATATCCAGGTAAAATCGCAAATGGCCGGCTCGTATCAACACTACCAAACCCAAAAAATGCAGGTTTCGCTTGATGGCACAAGCTTTACCGATTTGGCCTCGGTAAACCTCAACAATGCCTGGAGTGACCTGAATGCTACCTTGTCATCAGAATACGAAGGAAAAGAAAAGGTGTATATCAGGTGGATAGCCGACACCAACAGTACCCTCGCAGGCGATGCTACTGGTAACGACGGTACTGCACTGACCAACATTTTCGTGTTTGCCGACAAATCGGCGGTAAACGATACTACGCCACCGGTACTGGTTTCAACAGTGCCTGCTGAAGGTGCTGCAAATGCTTCAGCAAACGGATCGATTGTACTGACATTCAACGAAAAAATGAAAGCAGGTACCGGCAACTGCACCCTTGGCGATGCAGTTTTGACCCCAACCTTTGGTTCCAAAACAGTTACCTTTACCTACACGCGCCTAAGCTACAACAGCGCATATACCTTTACCGTACCGGCAGGCGCCCTTACCGATGCTGCCGGGAATCAACATGACGGAGTAACTTTGCATTTCAAGACCGTGAATCGCCCGGTACCTGTTCCCAAACTTTTCGACGCGGTTGTGGCCAGGGACGGTAGCGGCGATTTTACCTCCATCCAGGCCGCTATCAACGCTGTACCCAATAACAGGGCCCTACCCTACCTGATTTTTGTTAAAAACGGCACCTACACGGGTCATGTCGATATTCCAGCGAACAAACCATTCATCCATTTAATTGGTCAGCTGCGCGACAGCGTGATCATCAGCGATGCACGGCTCTGCGGGAAATCGAATACCTACCCCGATTCAACGGTTTATCATGTTTCTCAAGGGGCTTCGGTAGTGGTGAACTCATCGAACTGCTATTTCGAAAACATCACCTTCGAAAACAAGTTTGGGTACGACAACCTGAGTGGCCCGCAAGCTCTGGCCCTGTATACTATTGGTGACCGCATCGTGTTGAACAATTGTTGGTTACGCAGTTATCAGGATACTTATCTCTCAACCTATGGCAACGTTGCCTACAGACATTATTTACGCAACTGCTGTATCGAGGGTGCCGTCGATTTTATTTATGGCGGCGGCGATGTTTTTTTCGACCAGTGTACCATCTTCTGCAACCGCGAGTCGGGTGGCTATATAGTGGCGCCCAGTCACCAAACCGGGACCAAATGGGGTTATGTGTTCAGCTCGTGCACCATCGACGGCACCAAACCTTCGTACACCACCTATTTTGGCCGCCCCTGGGCCAATGCACCCAAAGCCTCGTTCTTCAATACCAAGGCAAAAATTAAAATTTACCCGGTTGGATGGTATTATAAAATGGGCACCATTCCCGCAGTTTTTGCCGATTACAATACCATGGACGGGAACGGCAACCTTACCGATATGAGCCAGCGAATTTCAGATTATGAATACGATGTAAAAGATGCAAACGGGAACCTGATCAATACAGTGAAGGGGAAAGCTAAAAATTCATTCACCGATCTCGAAGCTGCCCAATTCACTTACGAAAATGTTACCTCAGGAAGTGATGGCTGGGACCCCAGGGCTCAAACCGAAGCATGCGAAGCCCCGGTAGTCACGATTAACAAAAACACCTTATCCTGGAAAGCAATTGATTATGCCATTTGCTATGTCATACTTCGCGATTCGAAAGTGCTCGGCTTTTCTACTCAGAACTCGTTTACCGATACGACACAGGTTAATGGTAAATCCTACACCTACCAGGTACTGTCGGCAAACGAAAGCGGAAGTTTGAGCGCCCTCTCCAATTCAGTTACAGGGGGCAAGGAGGTTGCAGTAAGTGAAACAATGAAAGAAAAGCCTGTAGTATTTACCCAGCATTCCACTTTGAGGATAAAGAACATTTTACCCGGCACTAAAATAGTGATGTATTCGGTTGACGGAAACATCGTTTTTAAAGATATTTCAAGCTGTGAGGCCTATTCGAAAAACTTCTTCGGAATCAAGGGGATTTATATTGTTACCTTGAATAATAATTCTTACAAACTGGTTTTCAATTAGTTTTACCATGTCGGACATACAAGAAGGACACTCAGGTGAAGAAAAACTGGTGAAAGAATTCAACCAGGGGAACCTTCATGCTTTTGAGGAACTGTTTTACCGGCATCATGAAAAGATGTACCAATGGGTTTATGCGGTATTGGGTTCTCGTTCGGAAGCAGAAAAAGTAGTGGTTGATGCCTTCCTGTATGTCTGGAAAAACAAGTCACCGAAAAACGATAGCCAAACATTTTTGCAAAATTTAACCGAAGCCACAAAAGTGCTTATGCTATCTTGTATCCAAAATATGATTGAAAAAAAGATTAATGAAAATGAATGTACCTGAAACCCTAAAAAAGAATAGTTATCTGATCTTCCTTACATCAATAGTGCTAAGTACAGCGCTATTGTTCAGCGCCTTTTCTTCTGAAAAAAGACCAGTGAAGATATTCCTGGCAGGCGATTCAACCGTGGCCAATTATAAACTTGAGGAGGATTATCTGGGGAAGCGCTACCCGGTGGCAGGTTGGGGCCAGGAGTTTCAGCCCTTTTTCCACAAAGACAGCCTGAAACTGCTTTCGAAC
>CAZSIK010000222.1:0-7461 GCA_964606515.1 uncultured Prolixibacteraceae bacterium | reverse complement strand
AGATTGAAAGAAAATATCTGTAATCATAATTTTCGTGTAATGCAATTTTATTGGCTGTATGACCGAATAAAAAGCTATCATATAACACAGTATTACAAAAATGCAATCTTCGAGCGTCAACAGTCCCTGTTACTTCTTGACAAACTATAAAAATATTTAATTTATTTTCGTTGACTTTTTCCGGAAGAAAGTCATTTTGAATAAATTCGTCTGAATTTACATTGAGAATATATCGACCAATATTTCTACCTCGATATAATTTCACATTTGAATGCTCTTCTGAAAAATGTTCTTTTGAATTTGTCAGATTTAAATCTCCTTGACTAATTGTTTTAATAAATGTTTTAAATGGTTTTGATTTTGCCCAGACTTTATTCATTATCGCAAAATCGGCTCTTTTTATTAATGGGATATAAAAGTTTTCTGGGTATATCTCAAGTAATCTTAGTTGATTAACCTCCTCAAATGAAATAGCATTAAGTGTATTGATGTTGTTATTTATTGAAAGCTTAAAATATGTATTTTTAATGGGTTTGTATTTTTCAACAATATAGATACATGTACCTTGTAAAACACTTTCGAAAACTTGCCCATCTTTAATTTCCGCTTTTTTGGGAAATTCAATTATTTGGATTATTGTTGAATGTTTCAATATAAGCTCGCGTGTGTGCTGGGAAGAAAGGTCACAAAGCAAACTGCTTTGAACAATTAAGCATGAAATGCCTTTATTGTTTGAAAGGTTATATGCAGCCTCAACAAAAACTTTATATAAGTTTTGCTTGCCTTTATCTTTACCTTCCGAATATGGAAATAAATTTTTATCGAATATTCCTTTTGAAACTTGCACATACGGCGGGTTTCCAATTACAATATCAAAACCATCTTGGCTTTCAATTTTTTGCACAGGTTTCAGCTTATTCTCAAAATCGGCAATTTGCTTGTTTATTTGTTCTATGGACTGGTTTAGACTGTTTATTAAGTAGGTAACATCAACAGGCTCTTTTACCACGTTGCCAACCTTGCTATTTACAGAGCCATAAAGCTCGTCAATATTCGATTTTAGCCTGTTTACTTCCAACTCAATAATTGAAACCTGAATATTGGCAGAAACAAATTGCAGCTTAAGTATTTCGGGGGCGTGATTGCTTTGCATCGACAGGTTAATGGTATCTATTTGCTTGTTAATGCTTTCTAATTGCAGGTTCAGGGCTTTTATTTCGCTACTTGGCACATTGCTTTTTTGTATTACAATTTCGGAGCTTAGGCCAAACATCCATTCGGGGTCAAAAAACGATGCCGAAGTGTTTTGGTCATAAGGATTCCAGTCGGCTAATTGTTTGGCAACCAAATCGCCCCAACCATTGTTTTTTAACAAAGTAGCAATATGGTGACGAAGTTCTTCATCCTTTTTACGGTACTTGGCTTTGGTTTCGGGGGTACGTGCCAAAAAGTGTTTATGACGCACTTCTGATAATTCCTTTTCTTTTTCAACTACTTCTAAAATACGTAAAACGCCACCAGAACGGTTAATGCCAATGAGCGAGTTTGCCGCCACGAATTTGGTTTCAAGGTTGGGCAAAGGGCGTATTCCAAGGTTATCGCGGTTTTTATCAACTTTTTGGTCGCAAACCAGCGAAATAAAGAAACGAAGTTTGGCAATTTGCACAGCAATAGGCTGTATATCGACCCCATAAATACAATTCTCGATTAAATAAAGCTTACGTCCGTAATCGGAAGTATTGTAATCGAAGGTTTCATCAATTTCGAGTAAGCGTTTCTGGCGCTCGTCTTTATCGCCAACAGCAAATACTTTTTCAGATTCAGCAATGGCTTTTTGGCGTTGAAGTTCACGCCACTGCGAGTTGTCCTTATCGAGTTTCTGGAGTATATGCACCATTTTTTGCAGCACACCCATAGGGAACGCGCCCGAACCACAAGCGGGGTCGAGTATTTTACAATGATCGATGGCTTTTATAATCAGGGCTGTATCATTTGCATCAAATGGGTTATCATCGCCATTGTATGTTAATAACTGTCGCAATTTTTCATCACCACAGGGTGGTGACATGTTTATAGAATTATCGGGTTGCGCAATATTCGACCCCTCGGGGGTCGTACCTTTAACTGTAAAATCGTTTCTATAAACAGTTGACCCCTCGGGGGTCTGACATAGGCAGTTGTTTAAATAGGCGATCAAGCTTTCGTCCACCATGTAATTCACAATTTCGCGTGGGGTATAAAACGAGCCTGTTTGTTTGCGGGCTGTTGTTTTAGTTTCGGGGTTGTAGCTTGCCAACAGGTTTTCGAAAACCTTACCCAATAATTCGGGGTCGAGGGCGACTTCAATTTCGTAAGGCGTGTTTTCTTCAATCGTAAAATTGAAGCTTTTGAGTATCTCAATTAAACCACGCACTTTGGTGTTATCATGTTTATTGTCGCCATAAGCACGGTTAAGATCGGCATGTTCGGTGCCGTCAAAAAACAGGTAGTCGGGAACCGATAAGCGGTTTTCGTTGGTTACTTTATTTGAAAAGCAGTCGATACGGATTTCGTTTGTTTCACCTACGTTTTTATCGAGATTTTCGAACAAACCACCATTGAGGAACGGAATATCTTTTGTGAGTTCGATGAAACGCTCTTTGTTGCTAAAGAAACGCTCGTAGCGATAGAAGCCTTGTACACCGTATTGGCGATTGACGAATTTTCGTTTGTCACCACTCATTTCGGTATTAAGGGTTGCAAAAAACAGGTTTTGTAAAATGGCTTTATAAAATGTGCTTCCTGTTTTATCGCTGTAATTGAGTATATTTTTAAGCTCTTCTTTGTCGAATAAACGATCGTGAATTAAGCCCTTTTGTTTTAAGAACCAAACAAACATTAAACGGGTAATCAGTCGAATGGTTGAAGTGGCGTTTCGTACTTCTTCGTCGGGTTCAAAATCGTCGGGAAATTTAACGTTCTGTAAAGCCCAGAAATACCAGTTCGACAATTCGCTGTAAAACTCTTTGGTAAGTGCTTCGACCGAAAAAGCATTTGTAATATCCTGAAGGGTAATATTTTGTTGTAGTTTGTACAGCTCGAAGAAGCGTTGGGCAGCAGTGCGACAAGCAAAGTCTTTGCCAAACAGATAGGTGTAGCGTTTGGCCGAGGTAGCATCGCTTGCTGATGTTCGTTTTTCGACATACGAGAAACGCCATGCACGGTTTTCGGGGTTCCGATAGTGGAACACCATAAAAGCACCTTCGAAGGTTTCGACATAGCGGCGTATAAGCTGTTGAATGTTGATTCGCGAGCGTTCAATCTGGCAATTGTCGGACAGTACCACTTCGAAAAGTTTAATATCGGCAGCCAAGATAGAGAATGTACCAAAGTGATTAATTTCTTCGATGTTGGCTTCGGCGGCTTTTTGTTGTATCTCGGTATCGTGGGTTAATACATCGTAGCCTTTCTCAAAATTGTCTTCTCCAAAAACAGGGAATAACACCTCGTTTAAGAACGAAGTTTGATCGGTAAAATCGTTATTGAAAAATTGTTGGAATTGCTGTATCATGGTTTGTAAGGTATTATTTTAAAGATTTATAAGAGCTAGCAAAAATATAAGGTTCGCCAAAAGCTTTAGTATTTTGTTCGCCAATATGGTTTAATTCCTGCGTGATTATATGGTCGATATCGGATTGAGTAATCTGGAACAATGTCTGTTGTGGCGAGCCTAATTGAGCACCAATTTTAATTATTTTATTTGCAACGCCCATGTTCCCCTTTTTTACAAGGCGTGCCGCATTGTTGAGCAGGTTTTTCGATTGTTTTGAAATGCTTGCATTGATCCAACTATGAATAATGGTTTGTGCCTGAACAAGGTACTTGTTTTTAGGTTGCGATTTTTGAAGTTTTTGCACATAAGCATTATACGTCTGCAACGCATATTCTTCGAATTGAATATGATTTTGGGGTATTGCAGTAATTGGGGTTTCGATGGCACACCTGCATTTTTGAAGCATCTCAATTGCCGGAATTACTTTTCCCGAAAAATCGTTTCCTAAAGTCACATACAAACCGCCTTTGTCGTTGTTTTTTGTTTTGATAACGAATAACGATTCGTCGGTATCGGCATTATATGCAACCTGCAGGTTTTCATTTAAATCGAGCAGTTGCTTGTACCGTTCGGTATTGTTTTCTTTATAGGTTTTCAGTTCGGCAATAAACCGTTGATAGGGCGTTTCGTCGCCATCCAATAAATGGCTGTACCCAGCTTCGGAAAGGGTTTCTTCCTCGCTAAAAATCTGGTTGTCTTCACCAAACAGCGTGTGGAACGACTGTAGTTTTACAAATGCATTTTGAACCAGGTTAATTTCGTGGTCGCCTTCGGCTGAAGGATAGAAATTATATACATACACAAAATCTTCGGTGGACCCGATACGGTTTACCCTACCAATACGCTGAATTAATCGGGTTGCATTCCAAGGCGTATCGTAATTTAAAATGGTATTGGCACGATGCAAATTGATCCCTTCGGCTAATACTTCGGTGGTAATAATGGTGTCGAAATCGTTTTTCCAAGTGCCGGAATAGTTGGCATCGAAATTTTCTTTAATGACCGTTTCTTTTTCTTTGCGATTGGCTGCCGTAATAAGTAGCGGACGAAATCCTTTGTTTTTAACTGCTCGTTCTAGTGATTCGACCGTGTCGATAGCTTCGGAGAAAATAACCAGCTTTTGGGGTTTGTTTTTCTCTTTGTTGAACAGTTCAGATTTTAAGCTGTCTTTAAATGTGTCGAGCTTGGGGTCGTAGTCGTTGTTAGCCCACCGTTTTACCAGTTGGTCGATAATTGCCTTATCTTGTTTCAACAATTCGATATAGTCGGCACTGAAATCGGATACGTTGTATTCGGCATTTTGGGTTTTGTCGTTACGGTTTTCGGCATCAAGTTTTTTGATTTTGTTCCGAATATCCTGGAAACAAGATTGCAGTGTTGCTGCTTTGTTTTTTTTCTTTTTTTCGACCAAATCAAGTTCAGCATTTACATCAATTTGAGGACAAACAAAAATGCAATTGTTATCCCACATGGTAATCATATTCTGGGTGTACCGTTGCAAGTTTTGGAGCGACTTTTTAAATGCAGAGAAACTACTTTCGAGGCGTTTTACAAGCAAAATCTGCATTATTTTGGCAAGGCGTTGAGAAGAAGTTTCAGGCGTCATGTTTTTACCCTTGTATCTTTCTTTGTACTGAGTGCTTAAATATTCGGTAGCACGGTAACGGTAATAACAGAGATAATCGGAATTGTTGAATTTGAAATCGGGCGAAGGCGCAATCAGATTCATTGTATCGAAAAAAAGCGTTGCCAATTCGGCATCTAATTTATATTCGAGCCGAACAGGCCCCACAATTTCGGGGAACTTTAAATTGCTGTTCGAATATTTTTTCACGTCAGTTCGGGTACGTCGCACCAATATGTCTGCCAGTACTTTATCCCGAATCTCGTTCGAAATTTTTTGCAGCTCGGTTCTATTGCTTTTAATTTCTTCGGGAGTTTCGCCCTTTTGTTTGATTAATACGTTGTAGTTTTTGTTAATGTTGGAAAAAAACGACTCTAAATTTCTGCCTTCAATTTTCTCAAATGTACTTAGTTTCGGGGTTCGCTGAAACAGATAAATTTGATTTTTAAGGTCGTCGGGGCGGTTGTTTTGCGGGGTAGCCGATAATAAACCAATGTAAGGGTAATACCCTTTTTGAGAGAAAATGTTATTGATTAAAGCTTCGAGGGCAAGATACATTTCGGTGTTGTTATTCCGGAATTTATGGCTTTCGTCAATTAATATTAAGCCATAATCGTTCATTGTAAGCTGTTCGCTAAAATCGTCCGATTCGGCATCCATATCGTCCGATTCAGAAGAGTCTTGTGTGAGGTTATCGATGCTTCCGGTGGTAATAAAATCAATATTCGATTGCATTTTGTCGTTGCGCCCATCATCAAACTTGTCAATGGTTTCAATCCATGTGCTTTTAATAGCCGGAGGGGTAATTATCAACACCTTTGAAGAACGGCCTTCGCTATCGGCAAATTCAGAAAAGTATTTTAGCAACATTACTCCAACAATGGTTTTTCCAAGCCCTACCACGTCGCCAAGAATAAAACCACCATGTTGTTGCATGATAGAATAGCACCATTGGACCGCTTCAATTTGATAATCGAGCGTTTGAAAGCCTTCAGGGAGGTAGCTGTTTAGTAACTCCTGGGCATTGGCGTCGGCTAATGAGCCAAATTTGTCTTGTAAAAGTTTAATGTAAAACTCGTAGGGAGTTAGTTGTTGAGAAGCTTTCTGCCTTTCTTTTTCAATCTTAACCCCAATTGGCGATGGCTTTAGTATTTCTTCAAGAAAAACCTGATTCCAGGGCACACTTTGTTCCCATTTCTCTTTAAACCAACCGATATGGCCTTTTATTGTATCGTCATTGCTTTGATAGTTAACAACATATCGTGATGTTTCCAAATAATTCAACTCTGCATTATCTTCCAACCCTCTTTTCGTAAAATTAGAACTGCCAACAATCCCATAAGCTTGGGTTTTCCCATTGAAAATATAGCATTTAGCATGTAAGAATTGTTCAACTTCACCCTGTCCATAAATTTTGATTTGAAATTTAGAACGGTCAAAATCATCTGTGCAATAATCCATAATGAGGTTTACAGCTTTCTGAAATTCGTTGGTAAGTTGAAGTTTGTCGATATCTGTTTTAATATATTGGCCAGGGAAGTCATCTCTTTTACGAGGCTCGGTTTGTTGATACAAGCGAACCATGGGTTCTTTCCCAATCAGCAATTTTAATGATGTATCATTTCTTTCCAAAAAAGATTTTAATTCATCATAAATCAAAACCACACCGGGCATGTCCCAGTAACCTGTTGCAATCAGAATTTCCGTATTGGAATCGGATGCTATACATTCTTTAAGCACAGAAACCATTTTAAGCGTTTCTGTTGAATTGTCAATCAGGGTATTATTCATGTTATCAATTTATTTATCTTATTCCAATAAACGAATGCTGTGATATTGGATTTCTATAGTAATTTTTTCAATGTTTCGGCATCAGGTAACACATCACGATATTGTTCAGGTAGTTGCGCAGCCAACTGATAGGTGGCTACGCCCATAGGTTTACTTGTATCACGAAAAGCAAACTCGACAATTTTCTGGCTTTGCGATTTACAAAGAATGATGCCAATAGAAGGATTTTCATGGGGTAGCTTGATGTATTCGTCGAGAGCAGAGAGATAGAAATTGAGTTTACCTGCGTATTCGGGTTTAAACTCACCCCGTTTGAGTTCAATGGCTACTAAGCATTGAATTCGTCGGTTAAAGAACAGCAGGTCTATAAAAAATTCTTTCTCATCAACCTCCAACCGATATTGATTGCCCAGAAATGAAAAATCGCTTCCCAATGCCATAATAAACTTCTTGA
>CAZSIK010000221.1:0-7531 GCA_964606515.1 uncultured Prolixibacteraceae bacterium | reverse complement strand
CATTATTGCTGATTCCTCTGAAACAGCTTATTATATAATTAATTTCAAGCAAGGTGGCTGGACAATTGTGACCTCGTCCCAAAATACAAAACCAATACTGGCCTACAATCCAACCGGAAAATTCAATAACCCACCCCAAGAATCACCATTACGTTTTTTTCTGGATAATATTGCTGAAACAATCCGGCAACAAAAAATTTTTAAATCAGCTACGACTTATGAAGATAATTGGAATTCGATCCTAAATACCCCAAGGGTAAAGCTGGAATCGACCCAATTACCTACGCCTGAATTTTTAATAAAAACGCAATGGGGCCAAGGGCCCCCTTACAACGATTTATGTCCTGAGGATGACAGCAGCTCCTATAGCAATAACCGTGTTCCTACGGGTTGCGGGGCAACAGCAATGGCTCAAATCATGCGTTATCACGAATATCCTGCTCATGGTAGTGGCTCAAACTCCTTTTTCCATAAAAAATATGGAACATTAAGTGCCGATTTTGGTTCGGCATCCTATAATTATTCACAAATGCCCGACAGCGCTTATGTCTCCAATTATCAGGTAGCTCAATTAATGTATCATTGTGGGGTAGCTGCAAACATGGATTATGGTTTTAAAGAATCAGGTTCAGTTATTTACAATATTGACACGGCATTTGTTCGTTATTTTAACTACAATCATGCTTCACTTTTTTGTAAAAAGGATGATTATACTGAAAGCCATTGGAAAATACTGTTAATACGTGAAATTAACCACTTTAAACGCCCGGTCTTCTATACCGGGGCAAAAAATAATAATGGCCACGCGCGACACTTTTTTATTATCGATGGTTACGACTTGTCAAATGATCTATTTCATGTAAACTGGGGATGGAATGGCATATATGATAATTTTTGGCTCAGTTTCGAGAATTTCTGGATTGGCGAAAATGATTACAGATATTCACAAGGTGCTATTGTAGGATTAACCCCCCTGAAAAATTCAAATTTTGATTTTCCCTATCTTAATGGTTTTGAAAACAACTTCGAAGAATGGAGCCTGACAGGCTGGTCAGATGTTTATTCTGACGACTCACATACAGGGAGTAATAGTTTATGTATTAAAAATTTCATGAACGAAACGGGCAAATTTTTAAGTTCAGCTACCCTTCCCTTTAGAGTCCCAGCAAACGGCCACGTGAAATTCTGGACAAAAAGAACATCAACTTCTACAACAAACACACGACAGGTTGGATGGATAATGCCCGAACATGGTACTTCCATTTATGAATCATTGTTTGATGGATCATTTAATGATAGCGACTGGGTTTTATATGAAAAAGACATTTCATTTTTATCTGGAAAAAATGTTCGACTCTATTTCGCTGAGATTTCAGAAGGCATGGTTGAACCTCAGATAATTTATATTGATGATGTGGAAATCACCGGAGAAGATAACAGTTCGGGTACAATTTCCAACTATGAATACTGGATCGATGACTTTATCGGAGGAAGGCTTTCGGTGAATACCAATAATAACGAAGGTGCTTTTAACTTGGACTGGGCAATTAACATGGCTTCCGTCTCTGATGGTTTTCACACACTCAATTGCCGCTTCAGGGATGAAAACGGTGCCTGGTCGCCGGTAAGCAGTTCGGCATTTTACAAGAAAAGTGTTTCAGGCCTTGCCGCTTACGAATACTGGTTCGACGGGAATTATCAGCAAAAAACCACCACTACCAGTACAGAAAATGGTTTATCGAACCTAATGGTTTCCATTGATGCCGGCACCCTTTCCGAGGGAATCCATGCCCTTAATTTCAGGTTCAGAAACGGAACAGACTGGTCGCCCGTGGTATCAAAACATTTCCTGAAATTCTCGGGTTCGGAAGAAGCTTTTGAATACGAGTATTGGTACGACCGTGCCGATTCATTAAAGCAAAAAGTAACAGCCGATGTTTCAAGCGAACAGCCCCTTATGGTTGAGTTTGATGTGAACCATCTGACGGAGGGTTTGCATTTTCTCAACATTCGCTTTCATCAATCTTCGGGATGGAGCCCTGTAGTTTCGAAAAGTTTTTACAAATCTTCAGCATCAAACATCCTTTCCGAATACGAATACTGGTTCAATAATGCCGACTCGTTAAGCAGCCGTGTAGCTGTCGACACATCGCAAATACACCCCCTGACAGCAGAATTTAACCCCGACGATCTTTCGGTAGGTTTGCACTTTCTCAACATTCGCTTTCATCAATCTTCGGGATGGAGCCCGCTTGTAACACATTTGTTTTATAAAATGAATACTGCGGGCAAGAACACGGCCTGCGAATATTGGATCGACAATGAACTTGATCACATTGTATCAGAACAGCTCGATTCTTCAGGCTTGGAAGCATTTTATACCGAACCCGATCTTACCGGCTTGTCGAAAGGCTACCACACGTTTAATATCCGTTTCAGAAATGCCGCAGGTTGGGGCCCCGTATCTACACATACGTTTTTTAAGGGAGCCGGCTTTACAAAGGGCTGGGCAGGTTATCAATATTGGGTAGATGTTATCCCCCACCCTGTTTTTCAGGATGTCTCGGTAAGCGACAACATGTTAAGCGCCGTTCAATTCGAAATTGACGGGAACAGGTACGATAATGGCGAACATTTAGTGCACACCCGTTTCTTCGACCGGAAAGGAAGTTACTCACCCATCGTAAGTATGCCTGTTACCATTGGAAGACCTGTTGCCAACGCGGGCAAAGATTTTGAAACCCCAGAAAACAAAACGGTAAAATTAGACGGGTCAAAATCGTACGATACCAACGGTGATGAGCTTTTCTATTCATGGGTTTCGCCAGATGAAATAACACTCGATGATTCAACCCTTATGAACCCTGGATTTACTTCCCCGAATGTAAGTAAAGAACAAGAGTTTATGTTTATCCTTACTGTAAGCGATGGATTTTATGATTCAGAACCAGATACTGTATATGTTCGTGTATTGAATGCCACTACCCCTGAAACACAACACTTAACCAATCGAGTTTTCATTTCGGGTAAGAATCATTGTTTTGGAGCCACTCAAACCATTATAGTTGCCGGCTCAGGTACTGCAGTATTGTTACTTGAAGGCTCATCCTCTACCTTCATAGCAGGAAACTCCATCCGCTTTCTTCCTGGTTTTTATGCCCAACAAGGCTGTCTGGTAAACGCCTCGATCACCACCAACGGCACCTTCTGCGATGGGGCTGCTGCAAACCCGGTGATGTTGCCCGAAGCAAAAAGCTCGGATGAAAGCCTTACTGCCAATCACAATAAAAGTTCAATTAAGGAAATAAAAGTTAAAATCTACCCCAATCCCAACAACGGACGGTTTTCTATCGAAACCAAGAATATTCAGGGTAAGTTCAAGTTAGCCGTATTCGATGTTCAGGGAAGAAAAATCATGACCAAGGAATGCGATTCCCAATCGATAAACAATATAGATATAAATCCGACCTCAAGAGGGCTGTATTATGTAAAAATAATCGGAGGAGAGGAACAATTTACCGAGAAAATATTGGTATACTGACACTTATAAAATATAATGACAATAAAATAAACCACAATAGGCACATAGGGCACATAGAAAAAGATGGGCACTTATTTGTCTATCTCCTTTTTGGTTTCTTTTAAAATTTCCTCGATCTCTTCGAGCGACAAATCGTTATCTTTTATGAAAAAAGAAGCCAATACCGGGAAGGAGTTGTTGAAATAATCTTTCATGAACTTCGACAGGTGAACACGGGCATACTCCTCTTTCTGCACAAGGGGATAAAAAACATAGGTGGTCCCGTAGGTTTTATGGCCCACAAATTTTTTCTTCTCAAGGATCTTCACGATGGTTGAAACGGTATTGTATGCAGGCTCATTCTCCCTGAATTCCTGCAAGATATCGCGAACGGTGGCTTCCTTTAGTTTCCATACAATTTGCATGATCTGTTCTTCGGCTGTAGTAAGCTTCATAATCCTGAATTTTAAGTCATATCAATCATTTAAAAAACTTCAACCAAGACCAACAAAAAAATGCCGGCCTTGGTTTAAATTCTTGTAAAACAATAATCCACAAACCCTATAAGGCAAACCTGACCGCAAACTTAAAGGGAATGGTTTCTTTTCCTTCGGAATTGAATTGCAAAAGTTCAACCGGGAGGCTTTTCACCACATTCACCGCTTCGTTATCCAATAAAGGATCAATACCTTGAATGACATGCACCTCCGAAAGTTCACCATTCGAACAAACCATGGAGGTAACAAACACCACGCCTTCGATCTTTAGGTTCTTTGCCTCGATCGGATAGATCAGATCGTGGTGAATCCTGAGATCGATAAACCAGTAGCGATCAATCAGGTGCTCTCTGAAGTATGAACCCTGCGACAAGAAATCGTGACGGTCGGTAATGCTTCGGGTACCCAGTATCCAAGTGCGGGTACCGCTCTCCTTAAAATTCGCAGCATTGTGTTTGAAGGTCAATTCGCCTTTCAGCACATCCCCTTCTAATTTGGACTTCCACACTTCGTTCCAGGGTTCGCCAATGGTAAAGGTAAGTTCGTTGCCCTTTAAAGTCCCTTTGCACTGGGTAGTCGTCTGGGTCCTGTAATTGTATTGCTGAACCTCTATTTCGCCGGTTTGGGCGTTATAGTTGTCAAGGATAATCCAGCCGGTAAGGCAAAGGTCTCCTTTGGGTTGGTTGAAATTTTCCCAGTAATATTTTTTCTTCAACTCCAGGGGAAGTTTTTCGCTAATAAAGCTCTTTTCGGTTTCATTGTCGGGCATCATTTCATTAAAGCCAAACTCCTCCTTCATCATAAAGGTACCTTCGCCTGCAAGTGCAAAGGCATACGAACTGATTAATGAGCCATAAAAAGTACCGTTCTCGCACCGGGTTACTTTCCATGTTTCGTTCCAGGGTTTGCCCGTATAAATGGTTAAGTTGTTGTTTGAAACTTTGGCCGTTACCTTAATTGTTGAAAACTGGGTACGGTTGAATTGCTCCCCATGCCAAATTCCGGCTTCATCGATACGGTCGAATGTAAAGCTCCCCTTGCAAAAGAAATTCCCATCGAGGTAGCTCACCCACGAAAATTCCTTGTTCAATTGAAAAACCTGGGTGTAATCGGCCACAGCTGCCTTTTCCTCTTCCTTGCTGGTCGTATTTTCATTCGAACGGCTGGCACAGGCAAATACCAACAATAAAACCATAGGTATTAGAACAAGGAATTTCCAGGCAGGGATTTGCCGCTTTGTAAGATTCGACATCATAGTTATGCGTTTTTTAATGAATGATTGATTTAAGAAACTGGCCATGCCAATGTATTGCCAACCAAAGCTTCCACCTAACAGCGTACGTTGATAAGCCTGTTTATTAAAACCTTGTTGCAAAACACCCCAGTCGGCCAGGTATTCGTGGTTTTCTTTGATCTCCTTTTCCAACAGCCAAACCATCGGACTGATCCAGAAAAACAACCTTAGCACCTCGGTCAGGAAAACATCGATGAAATGGTACTGGCGAAGGTGTTCCGATTCGTGGGCGATAACCTGTTCGCATTCGGGACTCGAATACAAACCGTGGTTGATCACCACATAACGCCCGAAAGAGAATGGCGATTCAACCTTCTCGTTCAATACCAGCGACAACCGGTTCAACGGCCTTTTTTCGGAACCCGAAATCATCAGGATGGTGCGTATCAGCTGAAAAATAAAATGGAAGAAAAACAAACCTACCGTAATCAGGTAGAACAGGTAAAAGCTTTTTTTCCAATTCCATTGAACTGGTTGATCGGAAACCAAAGATCCCGATACAGCATGGTTATCCCTGATTGGATATGCATAATCAGTTGGTTTCGATAAAGGAATACGGAACGGATCATCGGCTGAACCTGAATTAGATAGTCCCCCACCCGCTATCGCTTCCCCGTTGGTTTGAAACAAATTCACCGTTTTTTCAGCCAAAAAGGTAACAGGGGTATCTGAAAATCTGATCAAGGGCATAATGGCTGAAAGCGCCAGTGCGCTCAACAGATAAAAGCGATTAAATCTGAAATTTTTCTCCTTCTTAATCAGAAGCCAATAAAAAAGAAGGAACAAACCGAGGCCGAAACTTAACTTTATCAGGTAAACGAATAAGGGAACCATAGATTTCTTTTTTTTTGAACCAATTGTAAAACAAAGCTACTAATTATTTAGTAGGTCAACTAAACTATTAGTATGCCATAAAACATGTTTTGGGGATTGGGGTTTATCTTGATGTTTTAGGGATTGTTTTTCACTGTTGCCCGGTAAAAGTTTGAGATTGCTTAACGAAGTGAAAACAGAAAAAAGAAAGAGGCGTTTCAGTGAAATGCCCCTTTCTTTTAATACATGTGGAATCTATTTATACAAATTGAATTCGACCCGACGTGAATTTTGAAGTTCTTCGGCCGAAAGATTGGCTTTGCTTGAGTGTTCCTCGCCTAAAGCAATCGAGGAAATCCTCGATGGGGAGATGTTCTTCGAAATCAGGTATTGAACAGCAGCATTGGCCCTTCGCAACGACAATTGACGGTTGGCTTCGGCATCGCCCCTTGGGTCGGCCAAGCCATAAACATTCACATGGTACCCGGGATTATCTTTCATGATTTTAACCAAAGGCTCCATACGGGTTTTCGATTCTTCGGTGATCTCGCTGCTACTGGTCTCAAAGAAAATGGGATTAACGGCAATATCCTTCAACCATGTTACTTTGCCTTCCTCGAGGGGGCAGCCCTGGTTGGCCATAATTCCTGCTACTTCGGGGCAACGGTCAATCCCATCGTAAATTCCATCCTGGTCGGTATCAATTGGGCAACCCTTTTTATCGACCACGGCATTCTTAGGAGTATCGGGGCAAGTGTCGTCTTTATCGACGACTCCATCCTTGTCCTTGTCGGCCGAGGGGCCAAAAGCAATTTCGATACCGGCAACTGCTTTTACAAAATTATCGTGACGGTCTTCGTTTCTGAAAAAGGCATCGATGCCATGAATATAACCCGCTTCAACAAATAGGGCTACATTAGGTTTCAGTAAAAATTTAGTACCCACACCTGCATCAAAATTAAAACCGTCATCGGCGTTGTCCGATAGGTATCCAGCACCAGCATAGAGATAAGGTTGTAGTTTGTTGTCGACCGGAAGAAGTTTGCCATTGTAAAACTTATACCGCAAATCGAGAAGGAGGTTCATGTTATCCATGGGAACTTCGCCAGCTTTTAGATTGATTCCCACGGTAGGCTTCAACCTCAAATCGAAGGAAGAAGACAGATAACGACTCAGGTAGAGTTCGGTGCTAAGACCACCAGAAAAGTTTTGCTGAGGGCTTAAATAGGCTCCAGCCCCCAACCCGACAGCCCATTTCTTTTCAGCATTTTGAGCAAAACTCGACATCGTTAAGACAAATGCAAATAGGAGTAAGACTTGATTTTTTTTTCATAATGAATAATTAATAAAAATCACTAGTGTCTATTAATTTTTGTTAAAAATCCTCATATCTGTTTTATGCACAAC
>CAZSIK010000220.1:0-7555 GCA_964606515.1 uncultured Prolixibacteraceae bacterium | reverse complement strand
ATCTGCTTAACCCTGCTTATGCGGGAACCAATAATTACTATTCAATCAACCTTGGGGTTGACCAACGTTTTTCGGGAATTAACGTCTCGCCCGAAACTGCTTTTATAAGCGTTCATTCCAAAGTGGGGAGAGGCTACTTGTTCGAAAAAGATGGGAAGATCAACCGTTTCTTCTCAAAATTTGGTAATAGCTCGTTTGGATTGCAATTTTTTCAGTATCGCTTCGATGCTCAATATGAATCCAATTTAGGTATTACGTACGCTCATCACATCAAATTATCTCCTCCATTCATGACCAAAAATCCGCGCACCTTGGTACTGGCTTTAACCCCGCGCTTCCAATCAATGGGTTTCAAGAGGGGCGATTTGCTCCTGGCCACAGCTACCGACGGGGTTACCTCGATGATTGCCGACCCGTTGATTCCTGTCGACCTTGAAAGTAACCCCAAAGCCTATATGTTCAAACTTGATGTGGGCGCCCTCTACCAAACGGTTCACGCCGATGTGGGTTTGAGTGCCCATAATATCGTAGGTACACGGAATGTATTTGAAACATATCACGATAATTTGGTTGATTCGCTTTCACCATTCGATATGTACGATTCAATTTATTCCCCGATACTCGCGTTGAATGGGAAATTGAAGTTCCTGAATATCGTGGATGAAGACAAATTAATGATTAAATTCATCCCTTCGGCAGCTGTTATGTACGCTTATAAACGGCAAACCCTTGAATTGTTCCTCGATCTTGCTCTTGAAAGTACCTTCTTTAAAATTATCGCTCAATCGCGCAAACAAGATTACATGACTGGAAAATTTGGGGTCAATATTAACCATTCACGTTACTGGCAGCCCACAACTTTCATGAAACCCTACATCTCGTTCGACTATAAGAATTATGTAATTACCTATTCGTATACCTATATCCTGAACAGCGATATCATGAACCAAATTTGGGGTTCCAACCAGATTACCTTTGGAATTAAGCTGGGGTACGATAGAACCATTACCGGGTTAAAAAGAAGTGACTGGCAAAACAAAAAATAATTTGTGTAGCAGCATCCAAAATCTAGTTGGGGATACCATTTGGTGGTGTTCCCAATTTCTGTTTTAAAGAAAAAGAAAAATGGTTTTCGATACTTCGTCATTTCAATTACTTTTGTGAAATAAGAATTGAATAAAAAATCAAACAGATATGGGAGTTACCAACTTTTTGAAAAAACTTTTCGGCAATAAGTCCGATCGAGACATCAAGGAAATTATGCCCCTGGTAGAAGCCATAAGGCTCGAGTATGAACGAATAACCAAGCTTGACAATGATCAGCTTAGAGAAGAAACGGTCAAAATTAAGACTACGATAAATAACTATATAAAAAGCGAAAACGACGAAATAGCTGAACTTAAAATTAAAGCTGAAGACGCTGAAATTGAGGAAAGTGAGAAAATATTTGATCGGATCGACAAGCTTGAATCTAGCATTGTTGAAAAAATTGAAGTGGTTTTGCTTGAAGTTTTACCGGTTGCATTTTCTATAGTGAAAGAAACTGCCAAAAGGTTTAAAGAAAACCAGAAGGTTAAGGTTAAGGCAAGTGATTTCGACCGTGATATGGCTGCATTTCATACCAATGTGGAGATTGATGGTGACTATGCCTATTGGCACAACCGTTGGATCGCTGGAGGAAACGAGATTCAATGGGATATGGTACACTATGAGGTTCAGCTCATCGGAGGCGTGGTACTTCACAAGGGAAACATTGCTGAAATGGCCACCGGTGAAGGAAAAACCCTGGTCGCTACCTTACCTGTCTTCTTAAATGCTCTGGCTGGAAAAGGTGTTCATGTGGTTACTGTGAACGATTACCTGGCCAAGCGCGACTCGGAATGGATGGCCCCAATTTTCCAATTCCATGGCCTTTCTGTCGACTGTATCGACAAACACCAACCGAACTCCGAAGCCCGTCGTAAAGCCTATCTTTCTGACATAACCTATGGTACCAACAATGAATTCGGCTTCGACTACCTTCGCGATAATATGGCCATCAACCCTGAAGACCTGGTTCAACGTAAACATCATTTTGCCATAGTCGATGAGGTTGACTCCGTATTGATCGATGATGCCCGTACCCCATTGATTATTTCAGGTCCGGTACCCAAGGTAACCGGTGATGAAATGTTCATGGAATACCGCCCCAAGGTTGAACGTCTGGTTGCAGAACAACGCAAGCTGGTTAACCAGCTCCTGGTCGACTCAAGAAAACTGCTTACCAAACCCGATGCGTCAAAAAAAGAATTGGAAGAAGGCGCCATGTTGTTGCTTAGGGCTCATAAAGGATTACCCAAGAACGGAGCATTGATCAAGTTCCTGAGCGAGGAAGGGACTAAATCCCAAATGATTAAATCAGAGAACTTTTACATGCAGGACAATAACAAAAACATGCACTTGGTTACCGATCCGCTTTATTTCATCATCGAGGAACAACATAATTCAATTGAACTCACCGATAAAGGGATTGATTTGCTTTCTTCCGACGTGAATGATTCGAATTTCTTCGTGCTCCCCGATATGGGCTCGAAGATTGCCCTTATTGAAAACGACCATTCTCTTACTGCCGACGATCGTGTTGCGCGTAAGGATGAACTGCTCCAGGATTATGCCGTGAAATCGGAAAGGGTACATACCTTGAATCAATTACTTAAAGCTTATACCTTGTTCGAAAACGACGTTGAGTACGTTGTAATTGATGGTAAGGTGAAAATTGTGGATGAACAGACCGGACGTATCATGGAAGGCAGACGATACTCCGACGGGCTGCACCAGGCCATCGAGGCCAAGGAAAGGGTGAAGGTCGAGGCTGCTACCCAAACTTTCGCAACAATTACCTTGCAGAATTATTTCAGGATGTACCACAAGCTATCGGGGATGACCGGTACTGCCGAAACCGAAGCTGGCGAATTATGGGATATCTATAAGCTCGATGTAATTGTAATTCCTACCAACAGGCCTTGCGTACGCGATGACCGCGAGGATAAAATTTATAAAACAAGAAGGGAAAAATACAACGCCATCATTCAGGAAATTGCCGACCTTAACAAGATAGGACGGCCTGTGTTGGTCGGTACTACTTCGGTCGAAATTTCGGAGTTGTTAAGCCGTATGCTGAAAATGAAAAACATAAAGCATAACGTGCTGAATGCCAAGCTACACCAACGTGAGGCTGAAATTGTTGCCGAAGCAGGTAAATGGGGTGCCGTAACTATCGCAACCAATATGGCTGGTCGTGGTACCGACATCAAACTTACGCCCGAAGTACGCGAAGCGGGAGGTTTGGCCATTATCGGTTCTGAAAGGCACGATTCAAGGCGGGTCGACCGTCAGTTAAGGGGTAGGGCGGGCCGTCAGGGCGATCCGGGTTCCTCTCAATTCTTTGTGGCACTCGATGATGACCTAATGCGAATTTTTGGCACCGAAAGGCTTACGAATGTTATGGACCGCCTCGGGCTTAAAGAAGGTGAAGTAATCCAGGCCTCGATGATCACCAAATCGATCGAGAGGGCACAGAAAAAAGTCGAAGAAAATAACTTCGGCATACGAAAACGCCTGCTTGAGTACGACGATGTAATGAACTCGCAACGTGAGGTAATTTATAAACGTCGCAGGAATGCCCTGTTCGGCGACAGGGTTGAGGTCGACATCATGAACAACATGTACGATTCGGTTGAAGAATTGGTAAATCAACATTACGGCGGCGATTTCGAGGAATTCGAATTTGAATTGCTCCGCATGGGTTCGGTCGAATCGCCTGTGAACAAGACCGAGTTTGGCAAAATCAGCCAAACAGAGCTGGTCGACAAAATATTTGATGCAGTACTGGGTGCTTACCAACGTAAAGTCGATAATATTGCCAAACAAGCATTTCCAGTTATAAAAAATGTATTTGAAACTAAATCGCATCAATATAAAAACATTGTGGTGCCTTTCACTGATGGGAAACGGGTTTATCAGGTGATTACCAACCTTGAAAAGGCATATAAGAATAAAGGCCGTGAAGTGGTGCGCTCGTTTGAAAAACAAATTATGCTGATGACCATCGATGAAGCCTGGAAAGAACAATTGCGCGAAATGGACGACTTACGCCAATCGGTGCAAAATGCGGCTTACGAACAAAAAGATCCGTTATTGATTTATAAGCTTGAATCGTTCGACCTTTTTAAGGTGATGATCAACAAGGTAAACAAAAAGATGATTTCGGTTTTGGTGAAGAGCTATATTCCAATCAGCAATCCCGAAGAAGTGCGCGAAGCCGAAGAACGTCGCCGTGTCGACATGAGCAGGATGCAGACCGGGCGAAGTGGCTTTGAAGGAGGTGCTCCGCAAGTGCCACAAAAAGCACAGCCGGTTAGAATTGAAAAAAAGGTAGGGCGAAACGATCCTTGCCCTTGTGGTAGTGGGAAAAAGTATAAAAATTGCCATGGTGCAACCCACGAGGAATTATAAGTTACTTATCTCAATACGAATATCATGATGAATTGGCTAAGCTACATCCATTGGAACATGAGCCCCGAGTTATTTCACCTTGGGCCTTTGGCAGTAAGATGGTACGGATTGATGTTTGCCGTAAGCTTTATCCTTGGGTATTATATGGTGGAAAAGATGTTTAAACACGAAAAGGAAAACCTTAAGTGGCTCGATTCGTTATTGATGTACCTGGTTATTGCTACCGTGGTTGGAGCAAGGCTTGGCCATGTTTTCTTTTACGGCTGGGATTATTATTCGCAGCATCCCTTGGAAATCTTTGCTGTTTGGCATGGCGGTTTGGCCAGTCATGGTGGTGCAATCGGGATTTTTATTGCTATGATTATATTTTCCAGGAAAGTAACGAAGAAAAATGTGTTTTGGGTTATCGACAGGGTAGTGATCCCCACTGCTTTAGCCGCGATGTTCATTCGCCTGGGCAACTTGTTCAATTCCGAGATTTACGGGGTGCAAACTTCCCTTCCCTGGGGCTTTATCTTTGAAAGGAACGGGGAAACTGTCCCAAAGCATCCAACCCAACTCTATGAAGCTTCGGCCTATTTGCTTACTTTTAGCCTTTTACAATGGATGTATTGGAAAACCAATGCGAAATCGAAAATCGGGATATTTACTGGCGTTTTCTTCATCATGGTGTTTACCGCACGTTTCTTTATCGAGTATGTAAAAGAACCGCAAGAAGCATTCGAAGCCAATATGGTATTAAATATGGGCCAATGGCTGAGCATCCCTTTCGTGTTGTTCGGCATCGGTTTGGTTATTTGGTCGTTGAGAAAGAAAGATATCTGTATTTATGTAAAAAAGTAATGGTTGCAGGAATTCTTTTGATAAAATCCAATAATGTCAAGGCTTGAAAAACTTTTTGTCGGTTTTAATAAGTATTTTTCATTATTGATTATAATTACATTGTAATTTCTATTTTCCTGGTTCACCGAGGGAAATAGTCAAACAAAAAAGGCCACCCTCGAGGGCAGCCTTTTTTTTATTATTATTCGGGATTGATATCAATATCCAAAGAGTTCTTCGAGCGATAAATCTTCTACCTTACCCAACGATTGCAGGGCTTTGGTGTCGAGCATGTTTTTCTTTCCCAAAATCAGGTAAGTAAAATTCTTGCTTTTAACTTCTTGATTGAAGAAATTGGTAAACGCATCGAACGACATGGTTTTGGCTGCATCGTACATGTCTCTGCGGATATCGTAATTAATTCCTTTATCCAGATTCTCTTGCCAGGTCCAAAATATTTGTTCCTTGTTAATGCGTTCGGTGTTGATTATTTTTACGATGGCTTCGCGGGCCATGTTGTATTGATCGGTAGCTGCAGGCATGTTGTTCATCAATTCGATCAGGGTTTCGGTTGCAATAGGCAACTTATCGGCCTGGGTTCCCAAATAACCGATCAGGGTATTATCACGGTCTGCCTTTTTGGGAGTCCTGTAAACCGAGTATGCCGAATACGCCAGGGCTTTCGATTCCCTGATTTCCTGAAATACCACCGACGATAAACCGCTCCCGTAAAATTCATTGTAAATTCGGGCTGGTGCAATTAACTCTTTCGAGAAAGGCGAAGTATTGGCAACCAACAGGATGTTGGCTTGGTTGATGTCGAAATCGACTACATACACTTTGCTCTGGTCGTTCCTGACCTGTTCGAATCTCTTGGCTTCTGGAACATTGGCCAACGTTTCTGGCAACTGATGCTTTGCTTTGATTTTCTGACTGACCTGGTCCAGTTTCGATGGCCCGTAATAGAAAACCTTATGTTTGTATCCCGAAATTTTTCCAATCAATTGGGTGAGTTTTTCCGGGTCGACGGCTTGCAATTGCTCGGCTGAAAGGATGTTCTTCTTAGGATTGTTGGCTCCATACATCCCGTAGGTTGACATTGCTTGCCAAAGAATCACGCTTTGATCGGCTTTTTGGTCCAGCCGGTCTTTCAGTATTCGCCCAACATAATCGGAGTATGCTTGGGGATCGGCTTTGGCATTGGCCAACACATGTTCAAGCAGTTCAATTGCTTTGTCTAATGAGCTGTTCAAACCGCGAATGGTTACATACGAACGTTCGTCGTCGGTGCTTACATCAAGCTCAAGGCCATACTTGTACAACTCTTTTTGAAGATCGGGGGCGCTGTATTGACTGGTGCCGATAAATTTAAGGTAACCTACAGCCAGTTCAAACTCAAGGTCGTGCCTGCTGCCCATATCCACGATGTACCGAAGTGAGAAAAGATCGTTTGTCTGGTTTTGGATGTAATACAGATCGCAACCATCCTTCATTTCATTTTTCGAAACGGCTTTTTCAAAATCGACAAACACCGGTTCAACATCAGGTGAATTCATGGATTGAAATTCTTTTGCAAATTCCGATTGTAAATCGCGGTTTACCGGAACAGGGGTAATGGCGGGTTTCTCCACTTTAACCAGTTGGCTGTTGGCTCCCTGGCGTTTATAAACAATAGCATAGTTTTCAAGGTATTTTTCATTAGCAAATTTAACCAGTTGTTCTTTGGTTACTTTTTCGAGATTGGCCATGTATTCGAGGGCTTCAAGACGCGTTTGACCATCGATGAAACCGTTCATCATTTCAAAAGCACGGCCCATGTTCCGTTCCTGTTGACGTATTTTGTTTAATTTCAAATCGTTGATCACGGCCTGGATCAACCAATCGTCGAATTCGCCTTTTTTTACTTTTTCTATCTCACCGAGAATCAGCTGCTCTAAGTCTTCTAGCGATTGCCCTTGCAAGGGTGCTGCTTGCATGAGGTGAATTCCATAATCTTTCAGCATGTATTGAGATGATGCAGCATAAAGCACCTTTTGTTGCTGCACGAGGTCAAGGTCGATCAAGCCTGCCTGACTGTTGCTCAAAATCATGTCGATCAACTCGACATACATCTGGTCTTCTGAACCAAATCCATCGAAACGCCATGCCATGAGTAAGTTTTCAGATTCAGGACCAACTACTTCGGTTTGAATCACATGGTCCATAATAACAACTTCTATTTGAAGTTCTAAGATAGCCG
>CAZSIK010000219.1:0-7661 GCA_964606515.1 uncultured Prolixibacteraceae bacterium | reverse complement strand
GGGGTGAGCGCTGCCTATGTATTTTAATCACTTCAACAGAATTTTTGCCATGAAACAAACAAAATACATCATCTTGATCCTCTTTTTCTCGTGGTCGTTCAGTACGGGTTACGGGCAGGAAAAACCAGCACAACAGGTAGAAGAAAACGAAATGGAAGGGGGCAGCATTATTGTATCTCCTTTTGATGAAGAACAATCTGGACTGGAAAAAAAAGACCGGGAAATGAAAACCATTTTCAGGCCCGGCCGCAAACAGGGTTTTTATGGTTCCATGTCGACCGGGTATTCACCCATCGACAATAAAGACGGGCTTACGTTTTCAGCCCGGGGTACCTGGCTGATCGACCGCTCGTTTGGCTTAGGCTTCGGGGGTACTGGTTTCCGCAACAACCTTGAACAACTCGACAGCTGGCCGGTTTATTCTTCTTCATCGGCAGGAAAGACATTGACCGGGGGGTATGCCGGGCTGATTGTGGAACCCATCTTGTTGCCGCGTTTGCCGGTACATCTTTCTTTCCCGGTATTATTGGGCCTTGGGGCTGTAAGCACCTACGATCCACTCCTGTATCATTATTACCAAATTGACGACCTCTTTTTTGTAGCAGAACCCCATGTGGAACTGGAATTCAACCTTACCTGCTTTACCCGCGTGGCTTTATACGGAAGTTACCGCTTTACAAGTAGCCTTCGAATCGATAATGTTTCCAAAACAGCACTGAACGGATATTCTGCCGGGTTAATCCTGAAATTAGGACTCTTCAGGTAGAAGTGGCACAATTGATCGATATAGTTGCTGGGGAGGTGTGGAGAATTCCATGCCTCCTTTTTTCATTCATCATGCTTAACAAAAATGAAGGCCATTGCTGGTTTTTATCTTCAACCAATAAACTACCTTTGCCGCATATTTTTCAATTTTATGGAGAAACAGATCCCGGTTAAAGTGTACCTGGCCATCATCACGGCCATGATTCTTTTTGCCTTGTCGTTCGTATGGTTTAAAGTGGCCAATGATAGTTACGGGCCTCTTACCATCGTACTGTTTCGTCTGGTATTTTCAGCCCTTATTCTTTTCTTCTTTGCGCGTTGGTCAAAACGCCTTGTTCTTCCCGATAAAAAAGATTTCAGGTACATCCTGCTGCTGGCCTTTTTCGAGCCCTTTTTATATTTTATGGGCGAAAGCTATGGGCTTCAATACATTTCATCGACAGTAGCCGCAGTCATCATCAGTCTGATTCCATTATTGGCGCCAATGGCTGCCTATCTGTTTTACAGGGAAAAAGTTTCGGTGAGGAACATGCTGGGCATCGTAGTCTCCTTTCTTGGGGTATTGTTGGTAATTTATGAGGTAGGGGCAGGAATAACAGCTTCTCCAATCGGGATCATGCTCCAATTGCTTGCTGTGCTATCGGCCATCGCCTATACTTTAGTGCTTCACAAAATTTCACCACGGATGAATAACTTGTCGATCATCCTTCTTCAGAATTTCATCGGTTCGGTGTATTTTCTTCCCTTTTGGTTCATTTTTGAAAAAAACAGGGTAATGGCTACCCCACCCGACTGGAAAGCGATGATCTCCATCCTTGAATTGTCGGTGCTGGTATCGTCGCTGGCCTTCATCTTTTTCACCTACAGTGTTAGAAAAATGGGTATAACACGGTCGAACATGTTTGTTAACGTGATCCCGGTATTCACCGCGCTGTTTGCCTGGATGATTCTGGGCGACAGACTGAATGTGCAAAAATTCATTGGCATCATCGTGGTAATCAGCGGCCTATTTATCGCCCAGTTCAAACGAAAAAAAATGCACCATGGGCCCGATCCGATACCGAACGCCTGACGAATTGAAAACCTTGGTTTCCAAAGAGGAAAAGGAGCTTAAATTGTTTTTCAACAAGCTTAGGCAAAAACCACCCAAGAACCTCGACGAAATTTTTCAATCGCTTCACAACGAAGCCTTTGAACAATTCTCCTGCCTCGATTGCGCTAATTGCTGTAGTACCATCAGCCCCATTGTTACCGATAAGGACATTGAACGCCTGGCCAAAAAATTCAGGATACGGCCTGCCGTGCTAATCGGGCAATACCTTCACCTTGATGAGGAAAACGACTACGTATTCACGCAAACACCTTGTCCGTTCCTTTTGCCCGACCATTACTGCACGGTTTACGACAATCGGCCGAAAGCCTGCCGCGAATACCCCCATACCGACCACAGAAAAATGCACACGATTCTAAGCCTGACCTTGAAAAATTGCACGATTTGTCCGGTTGTATATGAAATCATAAAGGACTTAAGAACAAAATGATTAGTTTTGTGCCATGCGCTTACCCGTTAAAAATAGATGGATACTGAAAGCAGTAGGTTTTATTTTCCTGCTGGCCTTAATGGTGGTATTGAATGAAAGCCAAAAAACGGACGAGCACATAGGCAACAAAAAAGCCCAAACTGGGCTGAGCCAAGAAATCAACGACAACGGAATCACCCCCCTGGCCGTTCAGGTTCCTCGCGAATGCGAAGGCATGTTGCCCATCAAGCTCATTTCGCGCACCAACTCGTTGTTCCTGTTGGTGGTAAACCAGGCCAACCAAGCCGTTACAGAACGCGAATATGTACTTCGCAAGAAAATCTATACCGATATTTGTCAGAAAGTAAATCCCGGCGCCTGGATCCAATATCTGTTGTCCTCGGGAAATAAAGAGATCCGATAATTTTGTCCCTAATTTATTTGTGAGTTGAATTTTTTAGTAATCATTCAATTCTTTGTTATTTTTTTTACTGAACGAGCGGGATGGTTGTGCCAGTGCAAAGCCATCCCGTTCTGTTTTAAGTGGCAATAAAAATTTATCTTTGGCGTTTTAAAGCACAAATGGTTTTTATGAGATTCAAGATACTTCCGGCACTGTTTCTTCTTCCTGTTTTAGCAGCCCATGGCCAGTTTGGAGGGAATACTACTTACGATTTCCTGAACCTTTCGACCCAGGCCAGGATCAATGCCCTTGGTAGCAACCAGGTTGGACTGGTGGACAGTCTCGAAGCCGGCTTATCGTTTTACAATCCGGCCACCTTACGCCCCTCGATGCACAACTACCTATCGGTTAGCTACATCAATTATATCAAAGATATCAATTACGGCAATGCCACTTATGTACGCCATTTCGGGAAAATAGGTACTTTCGGGGCGGCCATGCACTATATCAATTACGGAAAATTCATCGAGGCCGATGAAAGCGGGCTGATTACCGGCAAGTTTTCGGCTGGCGATTATGCACTCAACCTGATGTGGGCTAAAAATATTTGGGGTCCCATTACCGTTGGAGCCAATTTGAAACCCATTTTGTCGACCTACGAAGCCTACAATTCGCTTGGATTGGCTGCCGACCTTGGCCTGAGTTATACTGATTCCTCCGGTTTATTTTCAGCAGGTGTGGTACTGAAAAACATGGGCGTGCAAATTACCACCTACGACCGTATGGGCGAGCGCGAACCCCTTCCTTTCGACCTTCAGGTGGGCTTTTCACAAAAGCTGGCCCATGCCCCCCTCAGGCTTTGTTTTACCTTCCAGCGCTTACTCAACTGGAACCTGACCGACAAATCGACCTGGGATTTCGACCACAAGGAGGAGGATGATTATGTTGCGGGGAACAGCGATACCTTCCTGCGCCAGTTTATGCGCCACATGATCATCGGCGCCGAGTTTGTGCCTTCTCCAAATTTTTCGCTGAGTTTAGGCTACAATTACCAGCGCCGCCGCGAACTCGGAGTTACCTCTAACATGTCGTTAGTGGGGATGTCGGGTGGTTTCAATGTAAAAATCAACAAGTTCAGGCTCTCGTATGCCATTTCAAGTTATCATCTGGCAGGGGCTTCGAATACCTTTTCTATTTCTACCAGGCTTTCAGAGTTGTTGTAGGGGGCAAGGCAAGGTAGGCAGGACATGCAAGTCGTGCAGGACAGGAAGGAACTTTTTCCCTTTTTTTCCTTTTCCTAATTCATCTCAACCGGTTTCTCATTTGCCGATTTTGGTAAAAACCCTTAGTTTTACCTTTGAGACTGAACATCTCAAAACCTTAAAAATGAAAAAACAATTTCTTTTAGCTTTTCTGCTTTTGTTCACGCTGGGCCTACAGGCAAACCAATTTCCACAGCTGAACCTTGAAATCGGGAAAACCTACACCTTCGAAACAGTCGACCATACCGACACCACAAAGTTGAAGCCGCAAAGATATTGGGACTTAAAGCGCTGGGAGGTTGTACCCCTTGAATACAACACACTAAATGAAACCTACAAGATGAAGGCCCAGTTAAGTTTTTACCAACATGTTGAGCAGGAACTTACACCTCAAGGCAGGTGGGTCGAAAAAAATGTTTACGAAACCGGCTATCTCCAATCGTACCGAAATCCAATAAACTACCTCAACCATTACCGGATACCGGTTTATTTCGAAATTACCCGCAAAGGGAGCATACTCAATTTTGATTTTTCAGAATACGAAAAATACAAAACTCCTGAAGGCTATACCCTTAAATTGGATGAAGGACAACAATCGTGGATTAAAAACAGTTTAAAAAAGCTCTTTTTCTGTTCCATCGAAGGAGAGAAAATTCAAATAAACAAAAAAGGAGAGAGGATGATAGACCACCAACTTCCTCAAACCGATGATTATCAATTGCGAAGTGAAGATAATAAAAGTATTACCTTCGATTTTCACCTAAAACCATGGCGTTCTGACTGCTCCTTACCTTGGGAAGAATTTATTGGTGAACAACTCACATTAGAGAAGTCGACCGGCCTAATCATTAGAAGGTTGAAAAACAACAAGATCTATGAATGCAATCTTGTTTTTGACTCGGAAAATGGTAAACCTATCCAGACAAGGACCACTATATTCAGAGAGAACATTATTTTTCAAAGAGGGTATTGCCAACATGAATATTCGAACCGCATAAAATATTTCGATCGCGGCCTTTGGAAAGACACGGTATTTACTTCGGCCAATACCTTTATCGAAGGGGAGATAAAAAACCGGATAAAAGGTAAAGATTCGCTGATCGTCACACTATCCAACCAGACCGGATTCCGCATCAAGCTGGATGAAAACAATCGTTTTCAATTGGGTTTGGAACTCAAGGGAAGAACCAACGTTCAAATTCAGTACCCAATCATCGATTGGGCTAGCACCAGTGATATACGGGAAGCACACCTGAAATCCGCATTCAGTTTTACCCTGGCACCCGGCGATAGTCCTGATTTAGTGCTCGATGCGGCAGAAAAACTAAAGCTTGAATCGGTAAGTGGCTTGGGGGCCAACGAGATCAACTTTTATTCAAGTTGGGCCGAAAAGATTGCTGAGGCTTTCCGTTTGAAGAATCCCGGATCGGTTAACTCAAAACAGGAGGCCTATGCTTATTTTAAGGAAATATACGATTACCCGCTGAAAACGATGGATAGGAGTGCACGCACATCGGTCGATCCTGTTCTTTATACCGACATGATTCACAGTTGGGCCTATTCTCCGCTAAGCAGCATGGTCGACAACCGGGAAAATTATAAACCAGGCAAAACCGACAGTACCCGGTTGGCAAACAACACCCTGGCTAAAAACAACCCGAACTATTTGCGCTATCTGGGTTCTTTCATCGACCATCAGGTGATGAAGCAAATCAACGAAACCGTTGGGACTAAAAGTTACAACAACATAGTACAAACCGAAAACAGCTATTACCTGGCACAGGTGGCCTTGTTGGAACCAGTAAAATCGCATTACTTAGCCAACTTTGTGAAGAATGCCTTGTTGCGCGAACCGTGGGAACTTACCGATCAGTTGTACCAATCGTTCAAACGGAATTTCAGCGAAACACCTGTTTTTCCAGAGGTTGAAAAGGAGTACATCCGGTATTCGGCCCTGGCTCCCGGCGCCAAAGCGCCCGGATTTTCGCTTCGTGATATTGATGGGAAAATGCATCAGCTCAGCGATTATAAAGGGAAGGTGGTGGTGCTTCAGTTTTTTTTGATCAACGCAAAAGCCAGATCAATAGCAAATGACCAGACCAATCTTTTATCTGAATTATTTAAAAATATCGGCCAACAAGTGAGCACTATTGTCGACCAAACTGAACACATAACAGAAACCTTTAAGAAGATTGACCATAAACATGGCTATGAGGTCGTTTTTTTGAATGTGCTGATTGGTCAAAATCCCGAACTGATTAACAAGATCAGGAGCGAACAATACAAGGGAATTTACCTTACCGACCCGATTGGCTCACCTGAAATTCAATATAAATACTTGCTATCGGGCCTTAAGGAGGAATTCATCATCGACCGTAATGGAAAGATCTTCAAAAAGAATGAAACCCATCGCAGCGAGATTGTAGATCAGGATATAGAAAACGCCTTAGCCATCCCTTACCAAAAGTCGTTCAACTCCATTCCCCTCTGGTTGCGCATCATCCTGATTGCCCTGATCGGGGCTCTGCTGGCCATTGTTCTTACTTTTTTAATTTACAGAAACTTAACTAAGCGAAAAGTTAAGAAGAGCGAACTAAACAAACGACTTCGCGAACTGGAGCTTATTGCCATCAGGGCACAAATGAACCCGCATTTTATGTACAACTGCCTGAACAGCATCCAGAACTTGGTTCAGAAAGGAGAGAATGAAAAAGCACATCTCTATCTTTCAAAATTCGCCATGTTGATCCGACACGTGCTGAGCACAAGCAAAAAAGAGGAAGTCAGTCTCGACGAAGAGCTGAAGACCATCGGCGAATACATCGACCTTGAAAAGCTACGTTTCGATTTCGATTATGAATTGACCATCGAACAGGGCATCGACCCTGTTTCACTGTTTTTGCCCCCCATGCTGTTGCAGCCTTTGGTCGAGAATGCGTTGCTGCATGGCCTGTTGCCCAAACCCGAAAACCGCAAATTAAGTGTTGCCATTCAGAAAGAAAACAAGCATATTTGCATCACGATCAGCGACAACGGTATAGGGCTCAGGGCTGCACAACAAAGAGACCAGAACGGCAATGGCAAAGGCTTAGAACTGGTTCGCGAACGGCTGAGGATGATGGCTGAAAAATTCCAATCGGTTTATGAACTGAAGATTGAAGAACAAACTGATAAAAATGGAAAATCGGATGGAACAAGCATTAGAATCGTTTTTGAAGATGAATAAAACAATTTTTACCTTTTTCCAATGATTTTTTATTTCACGCAGATCACGCAGATTTATGCAGAAAGGTTTCCTTTCTCCGGTTTCCTTTTTTCCAATAACTTCTTCCCAATAACTTCTTCCCAATGACCAATAAACTTCTTACATCCATCCTGATCGACGACGAGCCCAACGGACGTGAAAACCTTCTCGGTGTATTGGAAAAATACTGTCCTGAAGTACAAGTAGTGACCCAGGCCCATTCAGTGCTTTCGGGCATTGAAGCCATTCAGCAACACCAGCCCGACCTGGTTTTTCTCGATATTGAAATGCCCGATGGTAACGGATTTAAGCTGCTCGAATTTTTTGAAAAACCCGGCTTCGGGGTGATCTTTGTAACTGCTTACGACCATTATGCCATACAAGCCATACGCTTTTCGGCCATCGATTATTTGTTAAAGCCGATCAATATTATTGATTTAAAGCAAGCCGTCGCCCGGTTCCTCCAC
>CAZSIK010000218.1:0-7794 GCA_964606515.1 uncultured Prolixibacteraceae bacterium | reverse complement strand
AGAGCGCATGATTCATAATCATGAGGTCGCCGGATCATGCCCGGCTCTCGCTACATTAATAATCAAAGGGTTGCAAAGATTTGTAACCCTTTTGTTTTTTCGATTGTAACACATTTGTAACACAAAAGCCTTCTTAGTGTGTTTTTATATTGGTTTCGGGGTTTGGGCTTCAACTTAAAATTGCCTGTTCAATTTCGTGGTATGCTATGCTTTCAGCTTTCTATATTTTCTGCATTATCTTGTTAATAACTCATCAGGCTGCATTGAATACTTTCACAGGGATCTGGTATGCCAGCGAACTGTGCCTTCTTTCTTGATTGTAATAGTGAAAATACCTTTTTAATCCTGAAAAGAGTTCTGTTCCAGTCTCGTAGGCATTAAGATAAATATCCTCATATTTAAGACTTCGCCAGAGCCTCTCAATGAAAATATTGTCCGTTGCCTGTCCACGTCCGTCCATGCTGATGGTTATTCCGTATCCGTCCGGGCACGGAGGGATACGTATGATCGGGTTTTTCAGCACAAAACCGGGGTGGAAGAAGGCACATAAGTTTAACACCATTGGAGTAACGGATGCGGAAAGGCTCGTCGTGAAAATGAGCCTGTGGGGTTAAACGGATAAAACCTGACGACTTAATTGATGTTTTTTTTTCTTTTAACTTCTTCTTGATCTTACCCGTCCAGTACCGAAGCTTGTGAAGCGAAATATTCTTTGACCGGCCATAGTCTGCCTGGGCCATTCCCGATTGGTGCCAATCTTCAATAGTGGCCCGCATCTGTTCCCTTAATTCTGATAAATTCATGTGGTTTTTTCCCCGTAAGTTGTGCAGGAATCATCAAACACGAAAGATGTCCGTGCCCGGTCGGATGCCTTGAACAAGGGTAGTAAAGTGGCAAAAGCCAGGACCAATTTTGTGCATAAAACAATATCCGGTTACACACTATTTATTTTGCCTTATAATTAACTGTTTCTCATAATAATTTATTAAATTGCCCTGTGTTTATTAACTTTTCTTTAACCCTCAAATCTTCAATTATGGCAAATGTTAGTGAAACCGGCCACGCTAAAAATGTGGCCAACTTCGAAAAACTAGTTGCAAGCGTTAGCGGTTTAGGTGCCGCTTACAACCCCTCCAGAGAAAGCATCCGGCTTTCTGCCCTGAACGACCTTTTAGGTAATGCTAAAGCTGTAATCAACAATGTTAATCTTGCCGAATCCGTATATAAAAATGCGGTAAGTGCAAGGGAAGGTGCATTCGAACCATTAAGCAAGCTCATCACCAGGGTCAGTAACTCGCTAAAAGCTTCTGCATCATCATCTTTAACCGACGACCAGGCAAAAACCTTGATCCGCAAATTGCAAGGACGCAGGGCAAGCCCTAAAATGACCATCGAAGAGAAAAAAGCTGCCGAAGCCGAAGGACAATCAGTAAAAGAAAGTTCATCCTCTCAAATGAGTTTTGAAAGCAGGTTAGACCACTTCGACAAACTCATTAAACTGCTCGCCTCTGTTAGCGAGTACGCCCCTAACGAGACCGAATTATCTGTAGTCAGTCTTACAACCCTCTACAACGACCTTAGCCGCAAAAATCTCGATGTGATTAACGCCTCAGTTCCCTTGACAACTGCCCGCATTGCACGAGACCAGGCCCTGTACAAGCCATTAACCGGTATTGTCGACATTTCTGTCGATATGAAAATGTATGTTAAGTCCGTATTTGGAGCATCAGCGCCACAATACAAAGCAATCAGCGGACTGGCATTGATTAACCGCAACTAAAAAACTAAAACAAGCTTTGTATTTTATGGAGTAAGCTCTGTAAAAGTGATAACTCGTGATGTAAAAGTGGTAACTCGTGTTGTGAAAGTTGCATGCGACGATGTAAAAGTTGAAACTTCTATTGTAACCAACGATTCTTGCGAAGTAAAAGATGCAACATGCGATGTAAAAGTTAATACTTATGTTGTAAAAGTTGAAACTTACTTTGTAAAAAATGCAACTCATGTTGTAGCCATTTATTTTCTGGACCTATAGAGACGTTTTTCATTATAAAGAGACGTTTACAATTTCGACAGTTTAACAACAACACACAAAGCCCATAAAACACAAGCTGCGAAGGGTGAAATAATCCACCACACGAAGACAAGCCCATTTGCATTTGAAGAAAATGCAAAAGAGCTTGCCTTTTTTCTTTCATGCGCAGCTATGCTTGTGTAATTTGACTAGTTTTCTTTTCACCCCCTCAAAAAAAAAAATAAAATCCCCGACAGTGTTTTACAAACCACCGAAAAAATTATTACAACCAGTTATGAGATAATTAAAAAATATATAGCAAACGATATTTGACAATAAATGATATAAATGGAGGCATATAAGGAAGTTGTGTGACATAGTAAAAAAGGTAAAAAATACTACGACACACAATATGCGATAAATGCCATTTACAGGAGTAATAAAAATTGAAGAAAGACAAGCCTAAGTAGCTTACGCTGATCTTCGGATGAGACTATGCCAAAGAAAATTGCGAAGTTATTCTCTTTCAGACTATATATGTCTCTACAAAAAACTTGGCGGCTTTATCGAAAACGGCATGAAAGGCCCGGTCGACAAGGTGTTGCGATTTGTCGGCCAGTACCGGGAAGGGATTCTCGTGGCTGTAGTCGAATGGGAAATCGATGATTTCGACATGGGCCGGTAGTTTCCCCTGAGGGCCTTTTAGCGTCTCTATAATTCCTTCGCGTACAATTACGTTGTCTTTTTCGAGCCCGACAGCAAAAATTTGGTCTCCAAACCGGGTAAAGATCTTTTCCCGTTTCGATCGCCTGTTTTTTCCGTGCATCATCATGAAAAGGCCATTCCAGGCCTGGTCGACTTCAGGAATGCCAAAGCGGATCAAGTTCTTTCTGATCCGCTTTAACCTGCGGCGTTGCAACAACAATTCGAGGCTTTCGAAGGCCTTGTTGTCCATGATGAATTTTGATTCGCCTTTCATGTGGTCAAAGGTGCATCCGCCGCAAAACAAAAAAAGTTTCGAGCGATCGAACAGACGATCGGGATTGTTCAGAAAAAGGATCTCGGCTAAAAAGGCCCCGATCGAATACGCAAACAAGTCGGGTAGGGTTCCTTCATGAAAGAGCTCGTGTTGCCCCGATTTAACTGAGCGGACCAGCTTGGTCAGGTCGAAAAAACTTTGTAAACCCGAATAGATAAACTGTTCGGGATGATATTGCAGCCGGGTGCTGATGGCTGCATTTAGAAAGGAAGAGTTTTTCAGTTCAAGTTTGCTTCGGCGTGCTGCCGATACTTCCGACATCTGCCGCGGATCGCTCCAGATTTTTGGTGAACGGTTCATGTGGTAGGCGATTGGAAACAGGATGACAGGCCTCCTGGTTTTTCTTGCCAGGTATTCGGCCCAGGGAAGGTATTTCCGCCACGACCGTTCGTTTAAGCCGTGCAACATAACGATGGCCGAAGAATATTTTCTTTTTCCTTCGGGTAAAATAACAGGATAGAGAAACTCGGCATTCTCGTCAATATACTGCTGCGAGAGTTCATGATAATAGAGATCGCCCGAAACAAAATTCTCGCGTAACCTTTCGGTCTTGAAATCGGAATGAAAACGGCAGTGAACCACCTCAAGCTGTTCGTTCCCGTCGATAATGCAATCGACCTCCTCGGTATATACCGAGGCAAAATGTTCATACACCTTTTGGTAATCGTTCATGTCTCATTTTTAATAATGAACTGATTTGAAAAAACCCCCGAACAATTCTGTTGAATGCGTTCGGAGGTTTCCGGAAATTCTGGATTGGTTATGGAAATTCAAACAATCTTAAATCATACTGAGCTTGCATACTCTTGTTTTCACCCCTTTTCAGATGTAAAGACTTAGTTTGCAATTGCCTATCAAAAGTGTGAGTTTTATCTGTAATGACCAAATTTATGTTGTCGATGCCGGTATTCTGTGGTGAATGGAATGGTAGGTGGGGTGAAAATTTGTATTCTGGGGTGAGTGAAAAGGAGCTTAGGTTAATTGAATTTTTATTTTAATCTTTGTAAATCGTTCGTGATCTCGTTTCCATTTTAAAAAAGCACTGAAATGAACCTTAGGCAGGCGGTACCCGATTATTTAACGAGCAAAAGGAATACTTTTATCCAGATTGCCTTTACCACCTTATTCGCATATGCGTTCATCAACATCTATCTCCCTTTTGGGGTTGAGCAGTGGTATAATGTAAATTTTGTCCAATTTCGCATCCTTTCGGGAGCAGTGGTTTTATTGGGGATGGCAGTGATTATCCTCACCCGTCTGCTCATGTTTCAGCTTCAAAAAAATCATGAAATTACCCTTTCCTTGTATATTTGGATGATCGTGGTCGAAGTAATCCTTTTAGGTGTTTTCTATACCAGTATAGAAAAACTGGTTCTCAGGGATCCACGAAATACTGCGGTTCTCCTGTTGAATGCTGTCCAAAACACAACCTTGATCCTGTTGATCCCTTACCTGCTTAGTTCCTTGTTCTTCGCCTGGACCGATATCAAGAAGAAATTGGATCAGGTAGTTCAGCAATTCCGCGACCCGGCCGAGGTTTTTGTTCCCTTCAAGGATGAAAAGGGGAATGTACGGATTACGTTGAAATTAATTGATTTGCTTTATATTGAATCGAACGACAATTATGTGAATATTTTCTACAACGATGTAAACAAGGTCAAATCATACATGTTGCGTAATACAATAAAAAACATGGAACCCGAATTAAGCCGGTTTTCGGTTTTCCGTTGTCATCGGCGCTATTCAGTAAACAAGGTGAACGTGAAATTTTTCAGAAAAGGAAAAACAAGCTTCGAGGTGGTCATCAACGATAAGGCTGAGACCGTGATCCCGGTTTCCAAATCGTACCAAAAATTGGTTATGAGCCGACTGAACCTTGAAAACAAAACAAATGCATAATGACCAGTCCTTTTATTAATCGCCGGGTAGTCAATACTTCCGACGGAACAAACACTTTTTTTCTTCCGGAGTTGAAGGAACATTTTCATTCAATTAACGGGGCCGTTCAGGAATCGGAGCATGTTTTTATACGTTCGGGTTTGAGGGTGCATCAAAAGGAAAAACTGGCTATTTTGGAAGTAGGTTTTGGAACAGGTTTAAATGCCTGGCTTACCTTGCTTGAAATGGCCGCATCGGGCCGAAAAGCTGATTATTACGCCCTTGAGCTCTACCCCTTGTCTGAGTCAGAGTACCTCAAAGTGAATTATACTGATGGCAAACCGGAAGCGGAACAGGATCTTTTCAGGGAAATGCACCGCTGCTCGTGGGATCAAAAAGTAGATCTGGCACCTGGCTTCAGTTTAATGAAGTTTGCATGCGACTATACTTCTTGCTCTTTCGATAACCTTCCCCTTTTCGACCTGATCTACTTCGATGCTTTTGCCCCAGATAAACAACCCGAAATGTGGACTGTTCATGGATTTGAAAAGCTGTTTCATCATGGCTATAATGGTGCTATTTTAGTTACCTACTGTGCTAAAGGACAGGTAAGGCGCGACCTGGTACAAGCTGGCTTTAAAGTGGAACGCTTACCTGGTCCTCCAGGGAAAAGAGAAATGTTAAGGGCAATAAAACCTTGAAAATTATTGGATAAGAAGAACACCTTCAACATCGGGCCAATAAAAAATCAATTTTCATGATGTTGTAGCAATTTTAATTAAATTCGCAACGAATTTTTATATCCTATACAATAATTGTATGTCGTTCGAAAAACAAGTTGACCAATTCAGTTACGCCTTAGGCTTAAGCCTGGCCAGCAATATGCTTCAATCGGGGATCAAAGTAGTATCGTATACCCCAATGTTCCAAGCTATTCAAGATGTTTTTGAAGGCCGTGACCTTTGCTTGTCGCCCGATAAGGCAAACCAAATTATTACTGAACATTTTCAGAATCAACAGGCAAATTTAGGTGCAATCAACCTGAAAGAAGGTGAAGAATTCTTGGATAAAAATCGCAAGCACGAGGGAGTGATTACCTTAAGCAGTGGCTTACAATACACTGTTATTGCAGCTGGTGCCGGCGAAAAACCCAGAATTAGCGATAAGGTGAAATGCCATTATCATGGTACCCTGATCGACGGAACAGTTTTCGACAGCTCTGTAAAAAGGGGACAACCTGCAGTATTCCCGGTTAACGGGGTAATCAAAGGCTGGATCGAAGCACTCCAGTTGATGGAAGTGGGTTCTAAATGGAGGCTCTTCATTCCACCGTACCTGGCCTATGGCGAGCATGGTGCCGGTGGTTCAATCGGCCCAAACGCTACCTTGATTTTTGAAGTTGAATTAATTGAAATACTATAAAGGATTATTAAATCCCTTAAGATTAAATTAAAGAATAATTAATAAAGTAAGTATGAAATTAAATTTTTTAGTAATTGCAATGGTGGCTGCATTCGGCGTGGTTTTCATGTCGTGCAACAGCCAAAATGTGAAAAGTGTAAAAGTGAAAAACGAAGCCGATTCTGTTGCCTATGCCTTAGGTCATTCATGGGGTACTAGCCTGAAAGGACATTTTCCTGAAATAGACCCGATGATATTAGCAAAAGGGATTGCTGAAGCTTTTGAAGGTAAGGACAATGCTCTTTTCTCCGATCCTAATGCCATCGATGGGTTCATCAGAAATTACATGGGCAAGGCACAAGAAAAAATTGGTAAGGAAAACCTGGAAAAAGGAAAAAAATTCCTTGAAGAAAATAAAAAGAAAGCTGGGGTTACCGAAACCGAAAGTGGACTTCAATACGAAGTTATGGTTCAGGGCGAAGGGGCTATGCCTGCCGATACCAGCATCGTAAAAGTGCATTATCATGGTACCACCATCGACGGAAAAGTTTTTGACAGCTCGGTGGAAAACGGCGAACCAGTCGAATTTCCTTTGAATGGAGTAATTCCTGGATGGACCGAAGGTCTCCAGCTGATGAAAGTAGGATCGAAATACAAACTGTATGTTCCTTCAGAACTGGCATACGGAAATCAGCAACGTAGCGCTGAAATCGGTCCTAATTCAGTGCTTATCTTCGAAGTTGAATTGTTGGAAATCATAAAGTAAATCCCTATGAGCTTGTCGATAAAAGGCCGCCTTTCACAGATACTTCCGGTACAGAGCGGGGTAAGCAAAGCCGGTAATGAATGGAGCAAACAAGAGTTCGTGATTGAAACTTTCGAGGAACAATTCTCAAGGAAAGTGTGCTTCACTCTTTTTGGCGACAAGGTTTCGTTGTTGAACGGGATTAACCAGAACGAGGAAATAGAAGTTTCGTTCAACCTCGAATCGAGGGAATTCAACGGGAAGTGGTTTACCAATGTAAATGCCTGGCGGATTAACCCAGCCAATCAGGGACAACAAAACCCTGGTACACCTCAAGGTTTTGGTGGCTATGGCGAAATGCCCCCGCCACCCCCAGCTCCGGAGTATTCGTCCAACGGTGAGCCTCCACTGAACGATTTGCCTTTTTAAAACGATAAAAAAACAGCCGTGTGTTCTGCACGGCTGTTTTTTTATGCTTTTTATATCCAACCTTTAAGTTTGTAATACACAATAGCCAGGTATTCGCGGGCCACATCAACCTCGTATTTCAGATAATTCCAAAACGAATACCGTAAGGGGATCGATGCCCCTACATCAGGCACACCGCTTTTCCCGCCCAGTTTCTGAGTGGTGATCTTTAAATCGGTTTCCAGCATGGTTTCCAGGGTAGGCTGCCCGCTTACTTCGATGAAACCCACCTTCCTGAAACATCGTACA
>CAZSIK010000217.1:4963-7797 GCA_964606515.1 uncultured Prolixibacteraceae bacterium | reverse complement strand
CAAATGAAGGTGGTTCATTATATCCCACAGAAAAAAACGCCCTTCATTATCTATTCGAAAGAACGCATTGAAACCAAGCGACTGGTAATTTCGAACGAAAATTATCACGAAAGGAAAGAGCAATACCTTAAACAGGTTAATGCAGCCCTTAATTATGCTTCGTCAACCTCGCAGTGTCGCAATCAATTGCTGCTTTCCTACTTTGGAGAATCCGGCTCGTCAAGGTGTGGCCAGTGCGATGTGTGCGAAGCTATGGAAAAATTGGGGATGAGCAATACCGAGTTTGAAGTTATGGGCATGGACGTAAAGCGCTTATTGACGAAGAAACCCTTGTTCCGGCATGAATTATTTTTTCAACTTAAAGGAGATGACGAAAAGAAACAACAGCTCATTCGTTGGCTGATCGATAACCATGATGTGGTGGTCCGTATCGATGAAAAATTGGAATGGGCTAAAAAATAAAGAGTTATATTTAAATTAAATGATATGATCAACATTGAAGAATTGGACGATAAATTTGGTATCGAAGGAGAATTGGGATTCATGGAACAAGACGGTGGTTTGGTTTTTATTTCAGTCTATAACAAGCATGCCGAAGCAGAGATTTGCCTTTACGGGGCTTACGTTACCCGTTTTGCCCCACATGGTACTTTCGATGTGTTATGGGTAAGCCAGGCAAGTGCTTTTGAAGAAAGCAAGCCCATTAGGGGTGGAATTCCTGTTTGTTTCCCATGGTTTGGGCCTCACGAATCGGATGAAAAAATGCCGATGCACGGTTTCGCAAGAATTCTTTATTGGGATGTGGTTGAAACTGCCGCGTTGCCTGGAGGAGAAACTCGCGTAGTTCTCCAGCTTGCAGCTTCCGGGCAAACCAAAGCCTATTGGCCTTACGACTTTATTGCCCGGCTCGAGGTGCTTGTAGGTAAGCAGCTCGAGGTGCGCCTTCTCGTCGAAAACCGGGGTAGGGAAGCGTTCTCATATACTGCTGCCTTACATAGTTATTACCATGTTTCGATGATCGGGAACATTAGCATTGAGGGGCTTCAAAACACTCAGTATTATAATTTTCAGGATACAACAATGAAGGTTCAGAATGACAATTTGTTGATTATTAATGGTGAAGTAAACAGGCGTTATGTTGAAACCACTGCCGGATGCCTGCTTCACGATCCGGCCTATATGCGCACCATCGAGGCCAAAAAAATTGGCAGTGAAGCTACGGTGGTTTGGAACCCATGGGACGAGTTCTGTGAAAAAACCCCTGATCTGGATGATGAGGATTACCAGTCTTTTGTTTGTATTGAAGCAGCAAACATTTACAACAATAAGATCAAACTTTATCCTGGAGACCAACACACAACAGGAGTGCTGATAGGGGTCGATCAGCATAAAACACGTTTGGTCAGCGAGGAGGGAGGATTTAGTATTGTATAAAAAGGAAAGAAGACTGCCCTGCTTTAACGGGCAGCCTTCTGTTGAGGATTCAAATGCCGGAAACAACTGAATAACAAAGAAACCTGAAATTAACTGACAAAATGGACCCTATGAACCTCAGTTGCGCGGTTTTGTCCTTTTTTTTCTTCCCGGTACCAAAAGAAGTGAGCTGACCAACAAAGCCACAAAAACCATCCCGTGAAAAGGCACCGGATTGGCATCTGGATTCATGGGCGGCAAGGGTTGGGCTATACCAATGCACACGGAAAAGAAAATTATATAAGATGAGAGGAATATTTTTAATGTGCAAGCATGGTTGTGATGCTTCAATAACTTCGTTTTTAAAGGCTTGCTTGCTCTGTAGATTTTTCCGATAATAATTCTGATCGGAATTGATTGGGCAATATTCATTCTTTAATGGTTTTTAGGGTGAAGCATGATCTTTCTTATGTGGGAAAGGCCTTGATGTTCAATTTTTAAAAGATAAATCCCTTTACATCCCAGGGTAGTGATCAAACAAATAGGTCCTTGGTTTTCCGACCTTGCCACGGTCCTTCCAATCAAATCGAGTAGGGAAGCCTTAATGATGCCTTGATCCGTACTCTTGATGCGAATTTCTTGTTGTAGTACAGATACTTCAAAATCAGAATTGGTTAAGGCATTGGTTGATCCCACCTTGTCAAAGCTGATCAAGAAACGATCCTCACTAATTCCCTGTGCAAGGCTCAATTTCACGATGGTGTCCTGTACGATGGGGTACCTTTCCTTTTCCACCTGGTCGGTAAGGTGCATTCTAATTCCTGGATCCAAATACTCTGATTTTTTTATTTGTAAAATAATACTATCATTTGCAGGAAGATATAATCCAAGGGGAATTTGTGCCGGAACTTGGCTTATATGGTTGATTACCATACGGACCTTATCTGAATTTACTGTGTAGATGGCTGGTATTTTTCTTCCGTTTAGTATCAATTTCCTTGCATCGAATCCATCTTTCTGGTTGTTGGCTTCAGGGTTCAGCACGATGGCCGTTTCGTCGTTCATTCCATTTTGGCTAAGGGAAAGATAAAAAACAGGTAATTGCACACGCGACTTGTAGCTGGTTTGTTTTTGGTTTGACCGTGCCCGGCCATCCAATGAAAAAGTACCGGCACCATTGGCAAAAACAAAAAAAGCAGCCTTGGGAGGGATCAATGTTGAGGCATTTTCAGGAGTAACAATCCCTGAGGATTGAATAGAAATATATGAACCCTCACCAGAATTGGCTGCTGGATTATAAACGTAGGCCGTTGAACCGGTTATTGGCTCCATGGTTAAATACTCGCTGGTCCAATCGATGGGGGCCAGCCATGGATTGCCCAGCAAATTCCATCCATTTTCACCATTTCGGCTTAATCCTA
>CAZSIK010000217.1:0-4953 GCA_964606515.1 uncultured Prolixibacteraceae bacterium | reverse complement strand
TACTTTCAATAACCTCTCCCGTTTCAGAAGTGTCGTTTATAGCAGTGATGGCCAAGCCTTCGCCAGGTAGAACAAGCGACGATGATGCAGTAATAAACTCCCAGGCCAGATTGGAATCCTCACTGAGCAGGTTATTGTACTTAGAAATGTACAAATCAACCCGGTTATTTGAACAAAGTAATCCGCCGGCAGTAAGCGTTTCGAGGGGAGAAGTGAAATATTGCCAGTGATCGAGTTGGTTGGATGCCGAGCTGAAAGAAAATTCATGTTCGATCGTGGTGATTCCTGAGATGCTTAGGTTTTCTTGTGCATTGATCTGTGCATTGTGCTGAACGACAAGATTGCGTGTTGAATTTCCTTCAATAGCATTAGGAAATAATGCTGAACCCGACCAGATTAAGGCATCAATACTCCCGGAGGGAACACCATTGTCCCAATTGCCTGCATCGCCCCAACTGCTGTTGTTTGTTCCGTTCCATACTGTTGCAGGGAAGAGTCTGGGCGTACACCGTTGAGGTGTGGCTGAAGTGATGTTCCATTCTTCAGAATTCCATACAGGGTTTGGTTCTGTAATAGTGGTTTTTCTTTCAGCTTTCGCTGTGGTATATTCCCATCCGGTGCCAGTACCGTCTTCATTCATGATGCCATAGGCATCAAGAAGAATCCCTGAGGTTCTATCCCCTTCAAAAAAAAGAAAATACGCATCATCGCCATTTCCCGAAATAGCCCCGTTTACCTGGTCGGGAGCGAAGCCATAAACCTCCTTGAAATAGTCCTGGTTATAAGCAATGGTGAAGGTTGTTTTTGGCACTACGGTCCCGTTCAGGGCCACATTTCCCCAGGTTGAGCCCCCGTTGGTCTGGCGTGAAAGGTAGATTTTGTTGTTTGCAAGGTCGATTGCCTGATCTCCGTAATGATATAATTCAACAAATTTGGCACTGGCAGTTATTGATGGTGCTGTAACTTCAGAAATAAAAAGGCTTGGCCCCGCTAAAGTACCCGAGGAAGTTCTCTCGGTTTCGCTATCGGTATTGAATAAGGGAAATGCCTCGTGATTGGAATAGGCATAAACAGCAAAATAATACGTTGTAGAGGGTTCAAGGTTATTTACAGTGCATTCGTTTTGGCTGGAATCGACATGAAAACATCCCGAGCCGTCGGTAAGGACTGTATCTTCTTCAGGCAGGATGCCATCAACAGGATCGGTGATATTGTCGGAAGTACTGGCCAAAAGAACAAAGCCATCAAAGTGATTTTCGCCTGATGCATATTGCCATTCGAGATCAATCCTTTTATGTGAAATGGCGTGGGCCTTAAGTTCATTTGCCGGCTGAGCAGGTCGTGGCAACCAGGTTGTCGTATCGCATTTAGTGAAACTTGAGTAAAAGTTGGCTTCGTTAACCGACCAAATTGAATAGTAGTATTTTGTAGCAGAATCAAGTTCCTGATGGGAATAACTTGTTTGAGTACCCACATTAAGTATGGTCCCTCCTGCTGCAAGGGTGTCGCCGGGATGATAGACTTTCCCGTTTGCAGGAATGCCAAATTCTTCGTGGTTTGACCAGGCCAGTACAGTTGAATTTCCGGTGCTGTTCAGGCTCCAGGTGAGGCTAATTTCGCTTTGCGACACCGCAGCAGCAGAAAATAGGGTGGGCGGATTTACCTGACTTAGGTTGGCATATGTCCCAGTCACTATAATATCATCGCCTGTGCCATCGCCCGGGCCCCACGAGCCTGAACCGCTTTCTGACCCATAAGCATATATCCTGAAAGTTACCGTGTCGCTCAGGTTGTTGAGTGAAAAAACAAAACTCGTAGTTTGCGTAGTGCTCACATCGGGAATCTGCTTTTCTTCATCGAGAATGGTGGTGTAATTGTCGTGGCTGCATTTTATAGACAGTAGGCATGGTCCCGTTGAAGATCGTTGATGCTTGATTACAATTCCTTCAATGCTTAACGTGAAATTTTCCTTAGGGTAAAGTGAAAATTCTAGGTAATCGTTCTCATCTGGCAAGGCAGTGTTTGTCCAGCTGGTCGAATTAAAGCGGTCGGCATTGGTCCCGGCATTGATCCCGCTTCCCCTGATAATTGTAGACGTGTCGACCGACAGGCTGATTGTGGTGGCTTTTATGCTTGCCTCATTTCCTGCTATTCCGGCAAAATCGAAGGCAAGCAAGTTCTCGGCCTTGGTTTTTACTGAATAACTTAAGAAAACACAGGAGAATATTAAGATTAAAAATTTCCTGTTTAGGATGGATGAAGTGGTGCTGTTGCTGATTTTGGTGAGTTTCATATTCTATTCTTTCTTTAATTTGTTAAGTAAGCGATACGATTAAGTTGCTTAATCATATCGCTTTGACACGAGGGGCAAAATTTAAATAGGTGGTGCCTGTTTATGGAGGCTTTAGGTTGTACATTTTTCTTTCTTTTGGCTTATTACAAGCGAAAATTAGTGTGTTTTGCTGATTACTTGAAAAAAAAAACAATCCTTCAGTTGCTATACTTAAGGAAGGATTGATTTGTAATTTTGGGAAAGGAGAAAGGTATTTTATATGTTAATTAAGCCATTTGAAACCACTTTTCCACCATCGAGTTGAATTTGGTGTTTAAAGCAAGATGGGATTTCGGTAGGGTGATGAGTAACAAAAATCATGGAACAGGAACTTTGGGATGCGATTTGGTCCAATACCCACTTTAGGTGATTAATATTTTGATTGTCAAGTCCCTGAAAGGGCTCGTCCAAGATCAGTAAAGGCGGATTTTTTATTAAAGTACGGGCAATGAGCGCCAATCGCTGTTCCGAGGTCGAAAGTTCTTCAAACGGGTAACTGCCTTGTCTTCCCAATCCTAACAACGACAGCCATTGGTTTGAAAGATCAAGATGACACCCCGACAATTTCCTGTATAATCCTTCAGTATCGAAGAGCCCCGAAGCCACCACCTCGAAGCATTTTTGTTTTTTAGGCAAATATTGGTGCATCTCGGGCGAGATAAAGCCAATCTGTTTCTTGATGTCCCAGATCGATTCTCCGCTTCCCTTGGGTTTTCCAAACAATTCAATATTGCAGGAATAAGCCTTGGGATTATCGGCAAAAATCAGGTTGAGCAAACTGGTTTTTCCTGAACCGTTAGGCCCAAGCAAAGCCCAGCGCTCACCGGTTTTTACCGTCCATGAAATGTCGGAAAGAATTACTTTTTTATCATATTGCAAGAAGAGTTTTGTGGCATTGATAATCGTATTGCCGGTATAGTGGTGCCGGTAGGTAAACTGTCTCAAGGGTTCCGGCTCTGGTTTTAAGAGGTATTCTATTTTAGTATTCAAAAAGGTTGACTCAATGCCCAGGTTTATAAAATTACCGATCGAAGGGGGAAAATCGTTCCGGTTTAATCCGGTCATTATAAATTGTAACCCTGATTGAATCAACGTCCCGATCACATCCGAAAGCAAGGTTCTCGCCTGTGCATCAAGACCGGTGAAGGCATTGTCGAGGACCAGTGTTCGAGGCTTTCCGGCCAGTGCTTTAACCAGTTCCAGTTTTTTAATCTCTCCGTTCGACAGGCTAATAAGATGACAGTTAATGTGTTCATCAAGTCCAAACTCTTCAAGAAAAGGCAGGGCCTCTTTCATGATTGGACCTAAATATGTGGCTACCGTAGGAACCACCTCTTTGTCGATGTTGTTCCATCGTTGTTGCCGATAAGGTGCATGACCGTGCATGGTTTTCAGGGAGGCATGAAAGGGCACAAAAGCAGTATTTCTTTGGGCCATTATTGGTCCTTCCTTCCCAAAAACCGGAATTATTCCTGCAATAGCCAAAGCCAGACTGGTTTTTCCACTGCGATTCGGACCACTGATTCCCCAGGATCTGCCATCGGAAAGATCGAGTGTTAAGTTTTCAATTACCGGATGGGTGCGGTATTTTATAGTGACATTCTGCCAAGTGACCATCAGCTGGGTTTCTTAGTTCAATTTAAACCAACCAATCAGTTTGTTCAGTGAATTGGCCTGAGAAGCAAGGTCGAGCGCGTTGGCCGCCATTTCCTCCGACGAAGTGGCATTTTGTTGGGTGATCGTATTCATTTGTTGTATCGAGAGGTTCACCTGCGATATCCCGTTAGTTTGTTCCACGGTTGAGTCGACGATTTCTTTTACCAGCCGGGTTGATTCTGAAATTTTAGGAAGCATCCCCTCCAACTCATGTTCCACTACTTTGGTCATGGCCACTCCTAAGGTCGACACATCAAGAATATTGCTGGCCAACGATTTGCTCCCGTCAGCCAGGCGCCGAACTTCGGAAGCTACTACCGAAAAACCGCGCCCGTGTTCGCCAGCCCGAGCCGCTTCAACGGCCGCATTTAAGGCAAGAATATTGGTTTCGAACGAAATGTCGTTTATTGTTTTGATTTTGTCGGTAATCTCTTTGTACGAGTCGATCATTTGCCGGGTACCGTCGGCAACTTCGAGCACTGCTTTTTCACTATCATCCGAGATGTCCTTGGTTTGCTTGGCTTTCTCCATATTCCGGTTTAAAGTTTCGTTTAGTTCGTTAAGAATAGAAGAAAGTTCCTCGAGCGAGGCTGCTTGTTCGGAAGCACCGCTAGAAAGCGAATCGGACATCGTGCCCAATTGCTGGCTGTTGAAATGCAGGTTGTTGGTGTGAAGCCTGATTTCTTTGATTACCTCCCTGAGCTTTTCAATATGGTCGACAATTGAATTTTGCAGTTCTCCCAACTCGTTTGTGTTTCGCGAGTGCTTCATTTCGATGTTGAGATTTCCTCCCGACAACAATTTCATTTTTTCAATATACTGGTTCAGGGGATTGGCGATTTTGCGCTTGATCACGATCATGAAATATACCAATGCAAGTAAAACCGTGGGAAATGCCCAGGTAAGGTTGATTAATCCCTTTTGCCCAACCATATTGAAACAAATACCACTGAATACCACAAGCA
>CAZSIK010000216.1:0-7873 GCA_964606515.1 uncultured Prolixibacteraceae bacterium | reverse complement strand
TTGAGAAGGATGCATGTTGCCTTGAACCATGATCGTAAGAAGTACCATCCTCGTTAATCGAAAGCACTTCAGGATGATTCCTAACCAACCAGGCGGGAGGAGTAGCTGTTGAGGTACAAAGTATTACCTTCAGGTTATATTTTGCGGCCAATTCAAGAGATCGATCCAACCATGCAAAATCAAATTTTCCTTGCTCGGGTTCGAGTTGTGCCCATGCAAATTCGGCAAAGTGAGTGAATTCAAAGCCCATTTCCGCCATTTTTTTGAAATCGCGTTCCCATTGAGCCGGATCCCAATGTTCAGGATAATAATATACACCCACGGTGGTAAGGTCCTTGGAAGGAAAGTAGTTTTCAAATTTTTGGCTGAAAGAAGGGATCGAGAAACCAATTATTAGCAGGATCAACAGAAGCTTTTTCATCTTTCGTTTTATATTAAATTTTACTCTTATCAAATAAAATGTCAATAATTGAAATCAATACAGAATGGGCATAATTCTAGGTTCGCTAAGCAACATTCCCGGGCGTTGCATTTTTATTTCCCGTATCGCAGTCTCGATTTGAGCTAAAGTGCATGGAATGGTTGCCACCGAGAACATCGCCTTTTCTTCGGTATGTCGGTTATGGCTAACTGTATCGATATTGATATTTTGATTTCCTATGGCTGTTGTGATAAATCCGGTAGTCCCAGGAATATCGCTGGTATGAAAAGTAATCAGATAGGGAAATACGAAATGACGGTCATCGGCAAATTTCCGTTCTTGATTTTCTGCTGTATTCTTAATTTTATCACCATAACGGGCGATGAAGACTATATCGGAAACAATCGACATGGCCGTTTCTGACGACCCGGCTCCCTTCCCTACCAGTATATGGATGCCTGAATACTTATTATTGACCCTTACCGCATTGGTTGCTCCATTTACACCCGATAGGAAATTATTGTTTTTAACCATCATTGGTCGAACTGTCGCATAGATATCACCATTAATTTTTTTGGCATAGCAAATGAGTTTAATTTTTGCACCAATTTCATGAGCTACATCAATATCTTCCTTAGTGATGTTTTCAATGCCGATAATAGAAAGTTCTTCCATCGAGACGTCAATACCATAGGCTAATTTAATCAGAAGAATAAGTTTGTGCCCTGCATCCCCCCCATTAATATCCAACGATGGATCAGCTTCGGCATAACCACTTTCCTGGGCCAGTTTCAGAGCCACATCAAAATCGAGGTTTCGGTCTTGCATCTGCGTAAGGATATAGTTGCTCGTACCATTCATTATACCAGAGATTGACAAGATCTTATCGCCGGTAAAACTTTCTTTAATGGTTTTGATAATTGGAATTGCCCCACATACTGCAGCTTCGAAACCAATCTTGGTATGATTCAGTTCTGCTGTTTCGAAAATTTCCTTTCCTCTTTCTGCCAGTAAGGCTTTATTTGCCGTAACCAAATGTTTTTTATTACTAAGCACATCCATGCACAGACGGTGTACAAAATCTCCCTTTCCACCAACAGTTTCAACAACAAGGTCTATTTCTTCAGAATGTAGAATTTCATTAATAAAAGAAAACGCTTCATCTGGATTAAGATCTTTCCCATTACCACAAAAGTTAGAAGGATCGATGTTAAATCGTTTAATAGCAATGCTGGGGAACAGCTCAACTATTTTTTTTAAAATTATTTTTTTACCGGCTCTGGTTGCCAATTCTTCCTGCATGTCAAGAATAATGCGTGCAACACCGCCTCCAACTGTACCACAACCTATTATGGCAATATTTATGGTTTCCATTCCTTGTTTTTAAAATTTTCGAAAGATAATAAAATGTTCTCTTGCTAGTATGACAAATGCGAAGCGCTTTCAATTAATATTTATCAAAATTATAAAAACCACACTACCAGTCTTGTATTTTTAAATTGTTTTTCAGATCTTTGCATTTAGTAAAAACCCTTTAATAAAACGACTATGTTGTACTTACTTATTGCACTTGCCGTATTTGCCTTAGCTTTGGTAATAGGAATCCTTTCCGGATCGAAAAAAAGCAATCATGCTTAATCCTTTTTAGCTGGCTGATTTCTGAAATCAAATTTTTATTTTTTCTGATCTGTTTAATAGTTATTTTCATTCGTTCATGGAAGGAAAATGGACTTTCACGGAAAGTTTATTGACGTTCGTCACACAAAAACATCCATTCATCAAAATTGCCAAATAACTATATGAAATGGCTTGGAAATGATGTAATTTTGTTTAGAACAATTTAATACTTAAGGATATGTTGTACCTCATTATTGCAATAGGAGTTTTTTTAATGGCTGTAGCAATCGGTTACATGTCCGAAAACAGGAGTAAAAACCACGCTCATTAATTTCTGTAGCTGTTCCTGTACAACCATCAAAACTTATTGGCACGCGCACTAATAGGTATTTAAAGTATTGCCTCTAATATTGGAGGCATTTTGTATTTTTGTAGCGAATAAAATCATCCTTAATCCATGGAACTATTTCCAAATGCTAAAATCAATCTTGGCTTGAACGTATTGCGAAAAAGGCAGGATGGCTATCATGATATTGAAACGGTTTTTTACCCTGTATTTTTAACTGACAAGATAATTCTTAAAGAGGATAAAGAATCCCGTCTAACCTTTTCGGGAATTGCAATTGATGGGATAGCTGAAGACAATCTTGTTTTCAAGGCCTATCAAACCATGAATCACTTATTTCAGCTTCCTCCAGTAAGCATCCATCTCGACAAAAGAATCCCGACCGGGGCAGGTTTGGGCGGAGGTTCGTCCGATTGTGCGTTCATCGTAACCGGGTTAAACCAACTATTCAATTTAAATTTATCGATAAGCCGAATGCAAGAAATAGCCTCGACCATAGGAAGCGACTGTGCATTTTTTATCAGAAACGAACCTGCTTTAGCCACCGGTCGTGGAGAAATCCTTTCTCCCTTATCCATAAGTCTTAAAGGCTATTACCTTGTACTAGTCAAACCCGATGTACACATTTCAACAAGTGAAGCCTATCGTGGAATTGTCCCAAGCTTGCCGGCCATTCCCTTAAAGGAAGCAATTCACGAGGGTATTTGCACATGGAAAAATGTAATTTTCAATTGTTTTGAGCCCACCATCATGAGAAATCACCCTACTATTTCAGCAATTAAAAACAAATTACATCATATGGGAGCAATATACTCTGCGATGTCAGGGAGTGGATCGACTGTATTTGGATTGTTCGATCACAAAATACCCCAAGCTGCAAAAGAATTTCCTGGCATGTTTGTTTTTTGTGAACCCTGTGCCTTTTAAAAGAAACTGTCTGTCAAGGTTTGCCGTATTTTCACTGGAACAAGTATTCTTTCTGGCAAAATCCTAAACAGACAGTAATCCTAATTATGCAATTTCAACCATTATAAACTCTTTGGTCACTCGGTCTTCTGGTTTTACATTTATCTTTTTGATTTTTCCGTCGAAAGGCATCAGTATTTGATTTTGCATTTTCATGGCTTCGAGTACCAACAAGGTTTCACCCCGTTTAACTGTTTGCCCTTGTTTTACAAAAACATCAATAATAGTACCCGGAAGAACTGCAAAAACATTTTTATCATTGGGCGCAACCCAAGGCTTCCTGTTCTCAAATTTGCGTGTGACTCTAGTCTTGAATTTTCCTGCAGCCAATAAAATTGTAGGGAACTCTCCCAAGTTATTTTCATCCATCTCTTCCATATCTCAAGAATTAAAAAGGTGGAACACCATGTTTCTTACTGGGCATCGAAACCATTTTATTTTCCGATACGTTCAAAGCATGCAAAAGCATTGAGCGGGTCTCGGAGGGTTCAATAACTTGGTCGACATACCCTTTGGCCGCAGCCACAAAAGGATTGGCAAATTTTTCTTTGTATTCCTGAATTTTTTGTTTACGCATGGCCTCAGGATCAGCAGCTTCATCGATTTCTTTTCTGAATACGATATTGGCCGCCCCCTCGGGCCCCATGACTGCAATTTCGGCGGTAGGCCAGGCGAATACGAAATCTGCCCGAAGATGTCTGGAATTCATGGCAATATATCCTCCCCCGTATGCTTTTCTGATAATAACGGTAATTTTAGGAACAGTGGCTTCGCTATATGCATAAAGCACCTTCGCCCCGTGCCTGATTACCCCCATGTGTTCCTGATCGACTCCCGGCAAATAACCCGGCATATCTTCCAAGGTAATAATGGGTATATTGAAGGCATCGCAATAGCGAATAAAGCGGGCTGCTTTATCAGAGCTGTCGCAATCGAGTACCCCAGCTAAAACCAAGGGTTGATTGGCTACAAAACCACAGGTTTGTCCCCCCATTCTTCCAAATCCGATTACAATATTAGGGGCATACAATTCCATAATTTCAAAAAATTCGGAACCATCACTTATCGACTTGATAATATCGCGAATATCATAAGGATAGGTAGCATTTCCAGGAACAATATCTTCGATTTTGTATTTTTTCAAAGGTTCTCGAGAGCCCAGTTTAACCAGTCTTTCGGTATTGTTTCTCGGGATGTAACTAATCAAGGTTTTAATCTGGTCAAAGCATTCCGATTCGCTTTTTGCATAGAAGTGGGCATTACCGGCAATTTCGCAATGCACTTTCGCACCGCCTAATTCTTCCATCGAAATTTCTTCGCCTAAAACAGTTTTTATTACGTTGGGGCCTGTAATGAACATTTTAGAAATATTCTCCACAACAAAGTCAAAATCGGTTAATGCCGGAGAATAAACTGCCCCCCCTGCACAAGGCCCAAGGATAACCGAGATTTGAGGGATTACCCCGGAAGCCAGAGTATTGCGGAAGAAAATTTCGCCATAACCAGCTAACGAACTAACCCCTTCCTGGATACGTGCCCCTCCCGAGTCGTTAATCCCGATTAAGGGAACACGCATTTTCAGGGAGTGGTCCATGATTTTTGTAATTTTCGTGGCATGCATCAATCCCAGCGAACCTCCGGCAACCGTAAAGTCTTGGGCATAGATACAGATAGGCCTCCCATTGATCGTTCCTGTTCCGGTGATGACCCCATCGCCATGCAGCACTTTTTTCTCCATATCGAAATCGCGTGCAACATGCTCAACAAACAGATCATACTCGTGAAATGAATTTTCATCCAAGATGGCCAAAATCCGCTCACGAGCAGTTAACTTACCCATAGCTGCCTGTTTTTCAATGGCTTTATCGCCACCACCTTTCTGAACTTCGATCTTTCGTTTTCTTAGATCAAGAATGTTTCTTTTTAGTGACATAGGATAACAATTTGAATAATCGTTGCATTCATCAAAATCCTTTTGGATTCAGATTTACCGGGTCAAAAATATAGATTTTCACTCGCCAGTACCTATTTATCGTATTATATCCTGAAATTGAATCTATAAATGTGCCTAAACAATGTGTATTCAATTGCAAAACAAAGAAATATCAAAATATGTTGTAAAACATGTTTTTACTCATTTTCAGAAACGTTTGAATAAATGGGTCGGATTATTTAGCTGCCCAACGATAAATAAAGAAAGCAATTACAGCAAAAGCAATATTGGGGATCCACATCGACAGCATGGGAGAAACCGATCCACTTAAAGCGAAAACCTTGGTAATCTGCTGAAACATGATGTAGGAAAAACTTAAGGCGATTCCAAAGCCAAGATGAAGCCCAATTCCACCTCTTATTTTTCTTGAAGCAAGGGATGCTCCAATAAGGGCAAGGATGAAGGATGAAAAAGGAACTGCAACCCTCCGGTGTTGTTCCACTTCATATACCTCTAAAGAATCGACCCCTCTTAGTCTCTGTTGTTTAATGAAATCGATAAGTTCAGGTTGGGTCATGGCTTCGATATCTCTTTCAGCTGTCGCAAATTCTTCAGGAAAAAGATTGAGTGTCGTATCAATTTTTGTTCCGGTGGTGATGTATTCTTTTTCATCCACAATATCACGTATCATGTACGACGAGAGGGTCCAAACTTTATGCTCCCGGTCCCAGCGAATTTTATCGGCCGAAAGCTTTGAGACCAGTTTTTGATCTTCAAATTTTTCTATCGTGAATTTATTTCCTAGATCATTCCTCACGTCATAGCGTTCGATATAAATATAAACTCCAGGTTCAAGTTGCCGGTGAATATTTTTATCGTTATTCAAGGGTTTACTTCTTATATAAGTATATTGAAATTCAACCATTTTTTTATTTGCTGGTGGTATGATGTAACAACCTAACCAATATGAAAAGGCACAAATTACAGCTGCAGAAGCCATATATGGAACCATTAGCCGTTTAAAACTCACACCGCTACTAAGAATGGCAATAATTTCGGTATTGAAAGCCATTTTGGAAGTAAAAAATATTGCGGAAATAAAGGTAAAAAGCCCGCTAAACAGGTTAGCAAAATAAGGTGCAAAATTGAAATAATAGTCAAAGATGATAGCTTTAAAGGGGGCTTCTGATTCAATAAATTCATCGATTTTTTCACTTAAATCGAATACAATACTGATTCCAATGATCAGGGCGATAATAAAGAAAAATGTCCCTAAAAACTTTCGAATGATGTATGAATCAATTTTTTTTACCATACCTTTTTTCATTTCACCCAGAAAAAAACTAAAGTCTTTGCGAAAGCTTTGCAACCATTTCCTCTTTCCAGGGCTTAAATGTATCGTTTTTTATCCTGATCCGGGCTTCCTTCATCAACCAAGTATAAAATGCGAGATTATGGATGGTGGCTATCTGTGCGCCCAGCATTTCTTTCGAAACAACAAGATGGCGTAAATAGGCTTTATTATGCAGATGGTCGGTCGAACAGGTTCCGTCAACATCGATGGGAGAGAAATCGTCTTCCCACTTTTTATTCCGCATGTTCATGGTTCCCTCTGAGGTAAAGAGCATTCCATTTCTTCCATTTCTGGTAGGCATTACACAATCGAACATATCCACCCCCCTATCGATGGCTTCAAGTAAGTTAACCGGAGTACCTACGCCCATCAGGTAACGGGGCTTATTTTGGGGCAAAATATCGTTAACCACCTCAATCATAGAGTACATCACTTCTTCCTTTTCTCCTACAGCCAGACCACCTATTGCATAGCCATCACTGTTGAAATTACTGATGAATTCTGCCGATTTTTTCCGTAAATCAGGATAGATGCACCCCTGAACAATCGGGAACAAAGACTGGGCATACCCATATTTGGGCTCAGTTCCTTCAAACTGGTTCCATGATCGTTCCAACCAACGATGGGTTAACTCCATCGATTTTTTTGCATAAAGAAAATCAGCAGTACCTGGGGTACATTCATCAAAAGCCATGATGATATCGGCCCCGATCGATCGCTGGATGTCGATTGATTTTTCAGGGCTGAACAAGTGATAAGAGCCATCGATATGCGATTGAAAACGAACCCCCTCCTCTGTCAACTTCCGGATATCGCCCAGTGAAAATACCTGAAAACCTCCACTATCGGTTAAAATGGGTTTCTTCCAGCCATTAAAACCATGCAAGCCACCAGCCTTTTCAATTATCTGAATGCCCGGTCTTAAATACAAATGATAGGTGTTACCAAGAATGATCTGAGCCTGAACCTCTTCTTCAAGTTCCCTGAGGTGCACTCCTTTAACGGTACCTGCCGTACCTACCGGCATAAAAACCGGCGTTTCGATTTCACCATGAGCCGTATGCATTTTACCGGCCCTGGCTTTCGATCCTTTTGCTGTATTTTCTAAGAAAAACTTCATTTTTATCAAAACGGACAAAATTATAAATAATTACCATGGTTGGTGCTTTAGAAAAATTGTATTTATTGATTATTCGTTAGTATACCAGTATGGGTAAACACTTGCAACCACCAATC
>CAZSIK010000215.1:0-7897 GCA_964606515.1 uncultured Prolixibacteraceae bacterium | reverse complement strand
TTATTGCACATCGCTGACATTGAAAACCTTAAATGGATGTGCGAAACTTGAGTTAGTTTATAAACATAAATCACACAACACCTTGCCAGATGTGTATTCTGTTTTTTATTCTTTAATCTTTTAAATTCTTAATCGACTTAGATTATTTAAACTAATGAAACTTCTTATGCAATAGTACAACATCCCAAATAATAATCAAAGTATTTTGGCTCCGACTGTGCCAAGCCCGTGTGTGGTTTTGCAAAGTGGGGGTTTGGCTTTGCGAAAGGCGTTTTGCTTCTATTTTGAACATGCGTTTTTGAGCATTGCGTTTATTTAATGCGTTTAAATAGCCTTGAGTTCTTGAAATGTCCATTTTCGTTCGACCATATAATCACCCGGGCCTTTCCTTCTATACCTTCAAGTGGGATGAAGCCCATGTACCTTGAATCATGCGATCGTTTTCGATTATCGCCTAACACAAAGAAGTAATCGTTCCGGAAGGTATAATGTGTAATTGGGGAGTCTCCATCGTAAAAAACACTGTCGCGGAATTGAATTTTTCGTTTTTCATAACGATTCAACACTTTTCGGTATAAATTAAAGTTGTACCGGTTCATTTCAACTGTTATTCCCTTGCCTGGGATCAGCACCGGTCCAAATTGATCGATATTCCAGTTAAATTCGGGATTTTTTGGAAAGCAATAGGGCGCTTCGCCCTTTCCATAGGAATACAGCCCGATTTTTATTTTCGGGAAATAATTTACAATGTTTTCATATTCTGCAATACTTAGATCCATGTGAATGTTGCTGTCGTTTAAATATTCAATTGGGTCTGGTGTTATTCCAATCGTCCCGATATCCCGAAGTAGGTCGTTTTGGTTTTCACGCTCAACCCGATAGGTGTTCCTTATCAGGCCGTTTCCAAATTCAACCTGTTTGTGGTTAATAAACACAATACCATTTTTAATTGAAATCGTGTCTCCTGGCAGGCCAATACACCGTTTGATGAAATAGACCTCTTTCTTTTCGGGCCGCCGGAACACGATCACATCGCCGTTTCGCAACGCTCCTGTTCTTTTTAACCTTCCAGGCTCCCACCATACCGAGTCGATTTTAGTCCGTGCATTTTTATTGAGGTAGAACAACATATTTACCCAAGGTACTTCGAATGGCGAAACAGGGGTACGGGGACCGTAAGTTAGTTTCTCGACCAGTATCTTGTCGCCTGTGATTAAGGTATCTTTCATCGAGTCGCTTGGGATTTGATAAACCTCAATCAGAAACAAACGAATAAAAATAGCTGAAAATAAAATCAGAAAAACCAGTGAAACAGGCTTAAATACCCTTAAAAACTGATTCTTTCCCTTCAAAAAATACAATAAAAAGCACCCTATCCCGACAAATGCTATTGCCATTGACAACCACCACAAGCGTATACCCAACAGGATCAAGGCTGCAATAACCAAAAACCAAAACCACTTTTTTCTCATCATCTTACTGATTATGTATTACTTCACCTTTGATAACCAGTGAATGAGGCGACCCGATGGCATTGGAATGTACACGGATTGTTTTTTGGAACCAGCCCGGATATTCGCTGTTGTACGTTATATTTATTGGGTTCATTGTATCTTGTTTGTGGCAATCAATTGTAATTGATTGTTTTGTTCTTTTTTATCATGTCCTTGATGCACAATTCCAAATCGGAAAATTTAGCTGTGTAATTCAACGACATGCCATTACTCAGCAAAACAACTTTTTCCTTCTTGTCAATCTTGACAATGTAACGGCCATGAACAACAACCGATTTACTGATTTTGATGAAGTATTTTCCCAATTGGGCACACACGTTTTTCATGTTTTGTGAAACCAGCACTTCTTTTCCTGAAGCCAGAAATAATTTGCAATAGCTTTTTTCGGCCTGACAGTACATAACTTCGCTTAGCCGTATCAACTGTAGGGAATCCAATGTGTTTACAACAAAAGTATCTTCCATAGTATTTTGTTTTAGTTTATTGTGCAATTTTGCTTACCACCAAATTTGCCTTTCGTTTTCGTAGGTAAAAATCCTTTCTTCCTTACCTTCGGTATGGCAACGCAACCAATATAGGGTGCCTGTCGGGACCGATTTATAGATTAAATAATCGTCGCTGGCCACTTGTTTTCCCAAAGAGTTCCACCGCATATTTCCCCAATAAAAAAGCTCATACTCGTTGCCCGGTATAATGCAGTTGGCATCGTTACGCGGACAAAAGCGGATTTTGGTGAGCTTTATCCTCTCCCCAAAATCGACACCTACCCAACGGTCCCGGCCCCATGGCCTGAAATAAGTTTCGTAATTTCCATCAAAGGCAAGCTTTAGGTTCTCAGCTTCCGATTCATTGCCAATTGGACTGCCTGAAAACTTAACTGGTTCGTTGTTCAACAAACCCCACCACTCAATTTCAGCAACATCTGAACGGCCACCCTCCGGAGGGAGATAGCGATAGTACCGAAATGAACCGGGAACTTTTACATCAAAAGAATTCATGTAAAATGGATAGTAATCGATTTTATATAGGGAAACAGGATTTTTAAAGTCAGAGCAATTGGAGGCTTCAAACTTTCCACCATTAAAAAATGCCGGGAATTGAGCAGTATTTGAGAAGAAAGGATATTTCCTGATCAACCTTAAATCCTGTGTTTCTTCTTTCCCTTCAAAAAACTTCATTTCCCCTGAGGGGGCCAATAAAAATGGAGGGGCAAGAGCTTGTATTTGACCGTTGTTGAGGGCAACAGGCAAGTAAACAGTATTGGTTCCCATTTTTACAAATGTTGCTTCGATACCATTTCTTATCCTTGTTACAGCTACCGGTTTCCAATCCTTATTATCGAATACAGCTAAATAAGCGATTGAGAAAGTTAGTTTCCTTTCAAAAGCAAGATACACATTGGCACATTCAACATATTGGTCGGTAACATCTTTCATCGCTAAATTGTAAAGCGGCAAATGGATTTCTGTTTGAGGAACATTCCTGAATATATCGAACATCTCTTTTTGCCCCGACCATGTACGCCGATATACTTTAGGGATTGTTTTGATATACTGGATGTAAAGGCCTTTGGGCAAGTCGTTGGTGCTATAGTTTAATTTTTCGAATGTTGATTGCGCGCTCGAAATATTATTGTCGATCTCTATTTGCCGGTTTTCATTCGAGAGCAATGGCTCAATTTGTTTGGGTTGAGTTGCCAGCCCTACCATTACATGGTCGAGGTTTCTATTTCCCCAATTGGGAACATAATCGTAGGTGGCAGGTATGCTCATTGCCCTTAAATGGTTGACTACATAAGAACAACGATGAGGGCATATACCAGCTTTTGTTGTTTCGAGTTGTTTGAAATTCATGTGGAATGGTACTGTTTCAACAAATTTTTTCTCGCCTGATAGTTTAAAATAAGTAGTGTTCAGGTGATTTCTCCAGTGGAACGTAATGGGATCATCGACAGTAGAATAAACTGAGGGGAGCAGCCTTTGCGTCAATTCTCCCCGCCAATAAGAAATCGGTTCTTCTATTACACGGTATGGTAAAACATACTCACAAAAAAGGTCGAACGGAACCTTATCCTTCCAGGGGGCATTTGTCCATGCAAAAAAGGCCCACTCAATATTGTTGATCAAATATTGGCCGTTGATATGTTTGTTGTCAAATTCGAACAAGTCGGTTGCTGTGAATTTACTGAGTGTATTTATATTAACAGAATCGGCAATCATTGTCTTTTCTTCTTCTGTTAAGTGCGATTGTAGTGTTGCCAGTTTTGCAATCGCATCAAAAATATGATTGGACGAATCGGAATAACTGCCAGAAATCCCATAGTGATAGACCATATTGTCGATCAGAAATTTTGCAGCTTGAAATTTTAGGCTGTCTTTAAAATCGACTGAATAGTGCTTTAAAACAGCCTTAAGACTTGCTTTATTATTTTCGGCAGTGCGGATTGCATCGCTGTTGGAAAAATGATTGCACGATACCAACAGGAAGAATGCAAACAGATAAATTTTATACTTCATGGGATTACATTTTTAAGGGTAATACCATACCCAGAATACGAAGGAACCATGTCGTCGATTGCATAAGAATGATTGCTTATATATTTCAGAAGGTAAGAGCCTGCTTTAAAGTTTATGGTTGCAGAATCTATGTATTCGGGAAAATTATCCATTTTGCGACCAACTGCTTGCCAAATTAACTCATTATTGTCTTCCTCGATTATTTGGGCATAGTCGGTTGTAATGAAACCGGGGTGTTGTTTCACCTGATCGGAAACGTTTACCATCAGGTATAGGTACTCTTTGTCCCAAAGCAATTTAAAAGAAGCCGCGTTATCGTGTTCCGATTGTCTTTCACCAAAGGTTAATTGTGCGATTGTTTTTTTTTCTAATCCCGACCAATATATATTTCTTTTGCAGTTGGTTAAACATTGAAAAGTGTTATTGTGGTATTGAGCACTATCAACATTAATTTGCCAACTGTTGTTTAAAACCAATGGCATTAATTGTGACTTCGACTTGAACCATTCAATCCTGCTTTCCGTTTTTGCTGGATCGGCATCGCTGTCAGATACTGCAATATTCATCAGAAATGATAAGCCTTCATTCGGGATGACATCAATATACGTCCATGGGATGGCTGTTTTTAGTACATAACCGAGATGCTGATTATCTTCAAAAGAATAGTAAACATCCATTTGATCAGTATGTTGTCTTATACTATCGTTTCTGCTGTAATAAAAACGTATGGAGCGTTCATCTTCATCGATTTCTTCTTTCCCATAAAATGAAACTTCGATAAAATCACGGCCATAAATCCTTTTGGTTGGAGTTTTGTCTTGAACGACCTGGCCTACCGAAACAATCCGAATGTCCTGGTCGAATGGAACTAAAAATCTTTTTGAAATAGAGCTGTTGTTTGGCACATAAGTTATGGATGAGAGGGTTTTATGCTTTTGTGTTTCAGTATCTTTTTTAAGAATGGAACGCAAAAACTCCTGTATTTGTATTTGATATGTGTAAACGAAGCTTTCGCTGTCGGAATCATTATGGTCGGTTAAGCAAAAAAAGATGGCACGGATGACTGCATTGATAGGTTCGTAGGCAAGTGGATCATCAACGTTTCGTTGACAGTCTGTTGTAGAGTCTGATGCTAATGTTATTAATGTCTTCGTGTCTGCATGAAACAAAAGCAAATGTTCATATCCATCTTTGATTATTATCTTCCAAAAGAAGGTGTTGTTAAATAATTTCAGCACATCCCAATCAGCCAATTTTACGATATTCAGTGTCAACCAAGTAGGGAATTTAATTTTGCCTTCATAAAAATATGAGGGATAAAAATTTTCAAAAAAGTCTAGGGCACCTTGTCTTACTAAAGAATTGTTTACCAATTGTCGTTTATTTGTTATTTTCTCAATTGCACTTAACCTTTCAGAATCGCTCAGGAAAGCATAGTTGCCTGGAAGTGCAATCAAATCCATAACAGTAATACGAACACCCCTGTTGGTCGTTATGGTATCAAAACGATTAATTGCATTCTTTTTGATCATTTGGTACAAGAGCAAAGATTGTGCTTGCAATCCTTCTGTATCATTGTCAACAAGTTGAATACTCTTTGAATTATTCACAGCTCTTAATGAACCATTATCGATTGTTAGTTCGTATTCATAAAAGGAATTTTTCATCTCAGTTTTAATTTGCGCATAAACCATATTTTTCCATTTTGTGACAGGTTTATTGCTGCAACCGAAGGATGAAATTAGCAATGCTGCAATTAGCAATTTTGTATTCCAAATTATTTGCATAATATCATTCTAAGAAGAAGATTTTCAATTAAGAATTTTCTTTATTATTTAAATTTGACAAGCCTTTGTCATAATGATTTCTATGATCACAATACGCTGTCAAATTGAATTATTTATGACTTTACAAGTCTGGAGACAAATTTTTCGATAACGACCAAAAGTTTATTATCACATTTGCACTATCTTATCCTATATAGGCAAAACCGACAGAAAGCAGTTTATATCCCAGCTTATAGAGGTTCTGTCTGCTACTTGCTGAATGTGGTGATCGGTAGGATAGAATCGGGAACAAATGTTCAATTTTAGTGAAGTTCTCATAGTAGTTGCTTAGGTTAATCATACAATGATATAAAGAATATTATTCCTTTCAAAGTATTATCGTAACAAAACAAAAATCAGCAACTCAAAAAAAAAAAACTGATGTACAGGCACTTATAAAATGTTAATAAGTGTTAAAAATGTAAAACAGAATAAAAAGCGACCTGTTTATGACAGATAATTGCATGGGCCGATAAAGAAGCAAGCCAGGCTAAATTGCCCTATTAATAAAAAATCCCTGCAAACCGGCCATACAGCAGATATACTTTAAACTGCCTTCTGCTGTGGCCGGATGAGGGATAGATCACTCCTCTCCCGGGGTCAATACCGATGGTGATCGGTATTGGCCCCGGGTTATTCATGTTTGACCCGTTCCGGGTCTTTTTATTATCTTAGAAAAACGAAACCAAGATCATCATCGAAATCCTATTTCCTAACCGTTCTTGCAGTAAACAGCGGCCCGGCACGGTGGTCTTTCAGCGGCACCAGTTTAACTTCTATCTTACCTTTGTTTACCAAAAGGTGATTGGGTATGGGATATTCCACGTCGATAAATTTACCGGGCGCTACATTGGCCCCATCCTGGGTGGCAATTTTTTCCCCTTCTACATAGATATCGAACGATTTCGATCCCGAGAAACCGCCCCAGTACTCCAAAACCAACGCGGTAACTTCACCATAGTTGATTTTCATATCGAACGAGAACCAACCGTCACGGTCGGCCTCACGGGCTTTTCTCGATTTGTAATCGACCACCCACGATTTGTGGTCCTTGAAATTGTGGTCCCTCTCGGGCTGCATCTCCCCCAGACGGAACAAATCGATGGTTTTTTCCTCCAGCTCTTTCTTCCTCTTCTGCTCAGCCTGATATTCTTCCTGATAGACTTTCCATTCTTCTTCGGAATAAGTATCCCAGTAAATGGTATAATGCCGGTCGTGGGTGCGGTAAAAAGGCTTGAGTTCCACATCGCGGGGCATGCCTACATCGCGGGTAACAAAGGTGTTCGTTTTCCCGTCAACGACAACGAGCCAGTTGGCAGGATCAGCATCCTTGGTCATCAGCACCGGAACGTACATGGGCTCTTTTGATTTGGGATCGGGGAAAGGGCCCAGGTCGCCGGCCAATACAACGGGACCGTTGAAAATGGCCACCCGGTTCGGGTTGTCGGGCATGGTTTCGAGGCGCAACGAGAACGGAAAGCTCACCTCGACCTTGTCGCCGTTGTTCCACTTTCGTGTTAACGACACAAAGCTTCCGGGTTCGGCTTTAACTTTTTTGCTTTTCCCGTTTATTTGTATTTTCATTCCTTTTTGGGCCCAATGGGGATACCTAATTTTCAACGCAAACAAAACGGGTTTTTCGGTTTCAATTTCGAAGCGGGTACCCTCTTCTTCGGGAAATTGGGTTTGCTGACGAATTTTTACCCCTTTTGCTTTCCAGTTGAGCTCTGAGCCAATAAACTGGCTAACATACAAGGCTTCGTTATTGTAATAATAAATGTTGTTGGCGTATTTCGAATGGGTTTCCATTCCGCTGCCCACGCAGCAGGTAAACCACTGGGGGTCCTGGTACACTTTAAACCCTCCCATGTCGATGCTCAGGTTGTAAATAACATGGCCGTTTTCGGGGTGTTGCGACGACAGAATGTGGTTAAACAAAGCCCGTTCATAAAAGTCGGCTACCTCGGGTCGGGCCTCCCAGCTGAACAGGTGCCCCGAAAGTTTCAGCATGTTGTAGACGTTACAGGTTTCGGTGGTATTG
>CAZSIK010000214.1:0-7904 GCA_964606515.1 uncultured Prolixibacteraceae bacterium | reverse complement strand
ATAATCAGTCGCATTCGTATTGATGTTTTTTCGTCAAAATTGAGGATAACAATCGGCTTGGAGACAGTGAGCTGCATTTCTTTAATGAAATTAAAACTTTGGCGATCCCTTTAAAAGGATAATTATAGCCGAAACGACAACAAACAGCATGATCGACATTCCTGATAATTTGTTCATCCAGATCAGCATTTTTAGATTGAAGTGGTGGCGTACGGCATTGATTGTAGTGGTAAGGATCATCCACCAGGCAAAGGCACCAAGTATGAAGCTCCCGATAAGGGTCAGGAATTCGGCGGGCTCGTCGACACTGAATACGATGCCTGAACCTGCAAAAATGCCAATATAGGCCAGCATGATCAAGGGATTGGAAAATGCAAGCAACAGGGTGGTAAAATAGTGTTGTACTTGATTGTGATCGTGTTTGTGGGTTTTATGAAGGTTCTTCAACGGATTGTACCGGTAAAAATACAGTCCGATAAAAAAAAGGACTATGGCCCCAATAATTTGAATTGTATTTTGATGATGACGAAGGAAATTCAGTACATAGGTTAATCCGAATCCTGCCAGTACGGCATAGATTGTATCGCCGCTAATTGCCCCAAGAGCAGAATAAAAACCTGATTTGAAATTTTTATTGGCTGTTCTTCTGATGATCATCAGCGAAACAGGGCCTAGGGGCATTGAGATCAGGAAACCTGCCAGAAAGCTTTTTATGATATGATAGGTCATCATCCCTGTTTCAGGTAACAGACAAAACAAGTCCTTTCAGGTATTCTCCTTCGGGATGGTAGATGTTCACCGGGTGGTCGGCCGGTTGGGTCAACTGGTGCAGGATGCTCACTTCCCGTCCCGAGATGGCTGCGGCCGAAAAAACAGCTTCCCTGAATTTTTCCCTGCTTACCACCTGCGAGCAACTAAAGGTAAACAGGATTCCTCCTGGTTTAAGTTGTTCGAAAGCGCGGGTATTTACCCGCTTATATGCCTGAAGCGCCTTGGGAAGAGCGTCGCGGTGTTTGGCAAATGCGGGGGGATCGAGTACGATCAGATCGTAGCGGCCTTTAATGTCGCGCATGAACTCGAAGGCTTCAGCAGCAAAGGCTTCATGACGGGTGTCGTCACCAAAATTCATTGTCACGTTTTCGCGGGTCAATTGTATGGCCTTTTCTGAACTGTCGACCGAGTGAACCAATTTGGCCCCGCCGCTTAGTGCCGAAACTGAAAACCCTCCTGAATAGCAGAACATGTTGAGTACATCCCTGCCTTGGGCGTATTGTTCAAGCAGTTTGCGGTTTTCGCGCTGGTCGATGAAAAAGCCCGTTTTCTGGCCTTCAACCCAATCGATTGTATATTGATGCCCATATTCAAGCACTTCACCAGGTTCCGAAGCTCCGAAAATGTATTCGTCGTTCAATTCCAGGTTGGCTTTAAAAGGCAGGGTTTTGCTGCTTTTATTGTAAATCGCTTTCAGTTGTTTGCCCAGAACGGTTTGCAAAGCCGTCGCGATGGCTTTGCGCGAATGGAACATGCCAACCGAGTGCAACTGCATCACGATGGTGCCATTATAATAATCGATAACCAAGCCGGGCAAATTGTCGCCTTCGCCATGAACAAGCCGGAATACATTGGTAAGTGGGTTGTTAACCAATCCTACCGCTTGCCTGAGTTGCCAGGCTTGGGCAATTTTTTGGTTCCAGAAACCCTGGTCGATGGAAGTGTCGTGAAAGGATAGAATTCGCACGGCAATTGATCCGATCTGGTAATGGCCTATTCCCAAGAATTCCTCTTTTGAAGAGAAAACGGCCACCAGTTCTCCCTCGTTAAAAGTTTGCCCAGTTTTTTTAATTGCTCCCGAGAATACCCAGGGATGGAAGCGTTTTATCGATTGCTCTTTTCCTGGAAGCAGTTGTAATTTTTGCATTGTATTAAGGGTGAAACCCGTTGTTAAAGCACTTGAAAATTTCGTACGATACCCAGGCATCGGTGGCTGCGTAAAGAATTTGAGCTTCGTTCAGTTCGTCGGCATCCCAGTTCGAAAGTTGTTGGGCTTTCGATATGCGGAATCCCAACACGATGCCGGCAAGTTTTTTTAAGCTAAAATCGTTAATGGCCAGGTCTTTTGCCTGATCTTGAAGTTCTACGAACCCACGGGGCACAAAGTTTCTTTTTTGCTTCAACGCCTTGATGTCGTCGCGTATGGCAGCGCCTGCTTTCACAATATTAGGGTCGGCAAGTACCTGCAAAACCTCGTTGGGCATATCGAAGTGATTGATTCTGAACAAAAAGGCCTCGTCGGTAGTGGATAATTGCAATAAGGCTACCCGGTGAATCTGCCCCTTTTTGAATGAAGGTTTTGTTTCGGTGTCGAAACCCAATGCCGGAAACCCTGAGAGTTTTATGCCCGCTTCCCTGGCCTGTTTGCTGTTATCGATCACATGTATGGTTCCCTCGAAATGTTTTAAGGGAAGTTCGCTCAACTCTTCTTTGGTGATTAATTCTTTAAAATCAGTCCTCATGCTCCTCTCCAGAATTTTGGTTGTAATAATCCGAAAGCCATTTTTTTTCTTGGTTTTTCGGTTTGGGAACCTGTTTGTTCGGGCTATCGGCTTCCCACTCGTACCCGGAATAAACCAATTGGTGTATGGCCCTTAATCCATTAACTAATTTTTGTCCCCAATATTGTTGAAAATTGTTCCTGCATTCCCAAAGTGCATCGGTCATGGCTTCGGTTGAGCCTACCCGGTAATTCAGTATGAAATCTTTAATGTCCTGATAGATATCGCAAATATTTTCGGCAATGCTGGCTTCAATAGGATTCTCGCTGAACTGCATCCCGGCTTCAAATACTTCCTGATAATTGTCGAATTTTCCTAATTTCTCGCTGAGCCGGTTCAGTAGAAAATTATAATCGACTTCTGAAACAAATTTTTCAGGCGTCTCTATACTTTCTTCATCGATTACAGGTAACATGGTGGCTTTCAGGTACATAAGTGGGAAAAGTTTTTGCATCGTAGACAAGAAGGTAAACGTATCGCTTGAAGCATGGTTTTCAACCAGGGAGCAATATTCTTTCCCAACGGTAACGAATTCGATTACATTCTTCGAAAATACGAGTTCATCAAAAATCCCTTCCGACATATCGTGTTTTTTTAAGAGGTTCAAAAATACATGTTTTTATCGGAATACCATGCAAATTATTGTTCACGAACAGGATCAGGATTATTAATTGTATGTTTTACAGAGGATATAAGCAATTTATTTGTGAAAAATGCAGAGTTACTTAGGGCCGGAGGTCAATGCAAACCATATCTCCTTTCGAATTTCTTGCCAATAGCAATCCATTGCTGAGGGTAGGCATGGTCCAGCACCAGTTTTCTTGTTTGTTCTGCTTGGGCAGGGCCTGAAGTTCTTCCAGGAGCTTGAACTGGTCAGGATTGGTTTCGACGATCATTATTTTTCCAAGGCCGGTTAACACGATCATTCGCCCGGGAGTTCCCAGCACAGCCCCCCACTGGCCTAAGTCTACATTCCATCGGGGGGTTCCGGTTTTTAAATCAACACAATACAAGTCTTTTTTTCTCCGGTAATCGGAAAACTGATAGGCAAAACCCTCGTGAATAAAGCCGGTTCGGAACGACGACGATATGGAATCGTTTTCCCAGATGAGTTCGATCTTTTCTCCTGTGAACCTTAATAATTCATTTGAAGTGAAAAAGGTATTTTCGTCAACAAGCATAATATCGTTATGAACTGCCTTTAAACCAGGCTTTTTGTATTCAGCTTTCAGTGATCCGGTGGCCACATCGACCAGCCGTATCGTGGAGTCGGAAATAAAGACCCCGAAATTTTTATCCTGAAATTGATATAGGGTAACCGATGCATAACTAGCGGCCACAGCATTAGTTGTCCAAACTACTTCTCCGGTATTTTTATTGAGCGCGATCCCATGATGGTTCAGGTTCAGCAACAGGAGCTCCCCGGAAATTACTGGTGAAGGGTTATATCCCCATTCGTCGATAAGGGTCAGTGAATCTGAACTGAGGTTTTTATTCCATATTTCCTTGCCTGAATTAAGGTCGAGACAAAACAGTTTCCCTTCCCAACCCAAGTGGTAAATCCTGTTCCTGTCGATGACCGGAGTGGCCCTTGGGCCTGGAAAAGAGCGATTCTGAGCCGGATAGGAAAATTCCCAAATGGGTTTGCCGGTAAGCAATTCCAGACAATACAGTGTAGTGTGGGCGGTGGTGTCGCCATCGTTTATGGTTTCTTTCCAGCCCGCCACATAGCCACGCTTGCCTTGTACCGAAATTGCCGAATGGCCCCAGCCGATGTTTTTGCTCCAGAGGATTTTGCTCGAATCAAGAGCATCGTGGCTCCAATTGGTTTCTGCAGAAAAACCATCGCCCAAGGGGCCACGCCATTGTGCCCAGTCGTTTGAAGTTTTTTGCTTGCATCCTGCCAAAACGGCCAATAAAAACAGAAATAGGAAAATGGGTTTCATGTTGTTGATTTTTTTTGCTTTAAAGAAAACAAAATTCTATTGATAATCAATGCCCAGCACCCAAATATTGGAGACGTTCCAATGGATTAATTTCTTCTTATAATAACCATGGTTGCCCCATAGCCATATTCCTGGAACGAGGCATCCTGAAAATAGTAACGGGCATAAGTCGATTTCAACTTCTTGTGGATTTCCTGTTTTAAGACTCCATTTCCCACTCCATGAATGAATATGATTCGTTTCACCCTTTTTCCAATGGCTGCTTTCATTTCGTCGTGAAAATGTTTCATTTGAATTTCTAGGATTTCATGGTTCGATAATCCTGAAACGGTATCGATCAGGTTTTCGATATGGAGGTCAACTTCAAGATCTTCGGGGATGATAATTTTTTCTTTTTCTTTGATTCTGGGCCGGTTCATCTTGTCTTTTGCCTCCACCACTTCCTTGAAGTCTTTTTCGGTCATCTGGTCGATTGCCTCTTTCAAGGGATGGGACACCAGGTCGAAAAGCATGGCTTTGTTAGTGAAGTATTCGTTCTCGGTGAAACTTTTTTCCTTGTAAAACTTCATCGCATTCAGGCTTATCTCTTTGATTATCGGCGAAGTATGGGCTTTTTCTTCTTTCATGAAGGGGATTAAGCGGAAATGGAAGCGGGGCAACTGGTTCAGGTCAGTTTGGGTAATGCCGTCGAGGTAGGTTTTGGCATTGGGTTCGAGCAAGCCTGCATCTACAGTTCGATAGCGTTTTCCATCGAATTGAGAATAGTGGTAGAGCAGTGAAAAATTACTATCGTTCACCAGAAAGATTTCGATTTCCCCCTCGAGTGGGTTTTTTGAATTGCTTGGAACAAAGGCCATGAAAAACCGGGGTTCATCGTTCCCTTCAATCGTTCCCGGAATGGTTTGAATTGCTGCTTTTTTTTTGGGTTCAGTCTTGGTATTGTTTTGTTTGTCAGATTTATGCGGAGGATTTTTTTTAACAAGGGGTTCTTCTATTGTTACAAGTTCAGAAATCAATACAGGGATTTCGAACCCATCCTGATCTTCAATCAAGGCCACTTTTTTGCTTTGGAACGCGATGACCTTGCCGCCACCAACGGCATTAAGAAACTTTACTTTATCACCAATTGCAATCATATATTTAAAAGAATTAAGTTGACAAAGCTAATAAAAAACTGCCCATGCTTGCAGAAGTTCCTAACGAAGCATGGGCAGTAGGTTAAAGTATCCTGAAGCTACTTTTTATCGGGTTGTTCGTCGGTAGGCTCAATAATTTGAACATCATCGATTTTTGTTTTTCCCTTAAGGTATTCTGGCAGTTCCATTCCGGCCATTTTGAAAAGATCTTCAAATGGGGGGATGGCGCCCAGCATGCCTGATAGGAAATTGGCTGTAGCCGGCGATTTCCCATCACGGCCACTTGACATCGTATCCCATACGGTAACCTTGTCGATTTTCAGGTTTTTAACGGCTTCAACTTGGGTTCTTACCAATTCAGGTAGTTTGTCTACAATCATCAGTTTGGCTGCATTATTGGCATCATCGCCGGCAGCGGAAACCAGTTTACGGAAGCCTTCAGCTTGTTTGCTCAATATCTCGTACATACCGTTAGCTTCGGCTTGCATTTTCATGAAAATGGCATCTGCATCGCCCTTGGCATGACGGCGTGTTTGCTCGGCAATGGCTTCGGCAGCAATCTCAACTTTTTCTTTATCGACCAAAGCGGGCACTACGATATCGGCAGTTTGGGAAGCTTTATCCCTCTCGGCCCTGGCTTTTTCTGCTTCCCTTTCGGCAGCATAAGCTTCTTCGAGGGCTTTTGCCTGGGTCACTTTTTCGGCAGCCACCGCTTTACGTTCGGCTTCGGCTTCCATGGTACGGCGGGTTGCATTCGAATTGGCAATTGTAATTTTGGCCGTGTTTTCACCTTCAACAGCAGTAGCATCGGCAGCAGCCACCTGAACGCGTTGGTCCTGGTGGGCGTTGGCTTCTCCGATGGATCCATCGCGGTTCTTTTCGGCTACTGTTTTCTTGGCATCGTTGATGGCTTTTGCAGCTGCTTCTTTACCCAGTGCGTCGATATAGCCCGATTCATCGTTGATGTCGGTTACGTTCACATTGATCAGCTTCAGACCAATTTTTTTCAATTCAGCCTCGACATTGGAGGAAACGGCAGCCAGGAACTTATCGCGGTTGCTGTTGATTTCCTCGATGTCCATAGTGGCTACTACCAGCCTTAATTGCCCGAAGATAATGTCTTTAGCTAAATTGTTGATGTCGGCCCGGGTAAGTCCGAGCAAACGTTCAGCTGCGTTGATCATAATGGTTGGCTCGGTCGATATCCCTACGGTGAATCGAGAAGGCACGTCTACCCTGATGTTTTGTTTGCTCAGGGCACTGGTCAGGTTGATTTCGATCGATATTGGGGTAAGGTCCATAAATGCATAGTCCTGGATGATGGGCCAGATGAAAGCCGCTCCCCCGTGGATGCACTTTGCTGAACGCGATTCTCTGTCTCCCCCTTTTCCTACCTTACCGTAAATTACAAGGATCCGGTCGGACGGGCATCGTTTGTATCGCCGGAAAAACGAAACGATCAGGATGAACACGAAGATTGCAGCCGCGACCACAATCAGGATAAAATATTGTTCCATAGTTAAGTGGATTAATTATTTGGTATTTTTTTGACAAGTAATATTTCTTCGCTAATGACGCCGACCACCTCGATGAGGGAACCGGTGGGAATGGCTTCAGGCTCATCGCTCACGGCATCGAGGGTTTGAAAACCACTAAGGTTGATCTGGACCTTTCCCATGCCACTACGATGGGGTGGAATGATCAGATATACGCTGCCGGTTTTCCCGATCGATTTGTTCAGATCGAGCTCTCCGGCTTCGGTGAGGCGGCCCATGAGGTACATCAGGGTGGCCATGATGGCCATCATTACTAAACCTCCCATGGTGGCCAGCACCACACTCCAAACAGGTTTAATGCCGCTACCAAGGCAAACTATGCCCACCCAACCGAATAGGGTGAAAAAGGCAATCAGGTTTTTAATGGAGAGGAATTGGAACGCGATGCCCGTATCGCTGTCTACCGAAACGTCGGCATCGCCTTCGGCCCCGATTGCATCACTGCCCACGAAGGTGAGGATGGTTTGAATGACAAAAAGTACGGAAAAGGGCAGGGCGATGAGCCAATACAATTTTTCGAGTACCGACATGCCTTGCCACCAAATCGAAATGTCTAAGGTCATAAGTAGTAAATTTAGTTCATTATACTAGTATGCAACAACAAATGATTGTTACATTATTTTATAAATAATTTTTTAAAAACACCATTCCATGGATTATAAGTAATAAGAATAATATAATGTCGTATTTTGTTGTTTATATGCTGTAAAATGA
>CAZSIK010000213.1:0-7943 GCA_964606515.1 uncultured Prolixibacteraceae bacterium | reverse complement strand
CGCGACCCTTAGCTTGGAAGGCTAATGCTCTATCGACTGAGCTACTCCCGCAATAATTTATAATTCATAAATAATAAATTATAAATTTTGGTGGGGAGAGCAGGATTCGAACCTACGAAGTCGTCAGACAATAGATTTACAGTCTACCCCAGTTGGCCACTTTGGTATCTCCCCTTAATACAAAATCATTTAGAACTTGTTCGTTTTCAGCCTTGATTCATAAGCAATAAAACCTTCGTTTGCCTTACATATGGTGCCTATTCACTAACAAACCCTCTTCGGAGTAATCGTCCCGAAAAGGGTTTGCAAATGTATAAATATTTTCTATTTCTGCACAAAATTCGAAATAATTTTTCAATTTTATTTTTCCCTGATTCTTTCTTTATGCTTTTTGAGCTGACGCCTAATGGCTTCCACAGCCAAATCAGTAGCTTCCTCAAACGAATCGGCCTGCTTTTTAGAGAACAAATGATCGGAAGCAGGTATGGATACAATGATTTCTACCTCTTTGTTATTGGCTACTTCGGGTTTGATTACCTTCATAATGACTTCAACCCCAATGATCCCCTCGAAAAAAGTTTCCAATTTGCTCACTTTTTTGTTCGTAAAATCGATCAGTTTCTGATCAGCCGTAAAGTTTACGTCGTTAAATTTAATGTTCATAACATTTCCTCCATATTTAGGCCCTTGGATGGGCTTGTTTGTAAATCTCCTTTAGTTTTTCAAATGTAGTGTGTGTATACACTTGAGTTGCTGACAAATTTGCATGTCCTAACAGTTCTTTCACCGCGTTCAGGTCAGCACCATGGTTTAACAGGTGCGTGGCAAAACTATGCCGTAACACATGAGGACTTTTTTTTGCCATCGTAGTTACCATTGCCAGGTATTTATTCACTACCCGGTATATGAGTTTGTCGTATACCTGTTCGCCCTTGGAAGTTAACAAAAGAAAATCAGAATTGCCACCAATTCCCTCCCGAATTTCCAAATAATCCTTAATTATCTTCGAAACCTCTTTAGGAAATGGTACGATCCGTTCTTTATTTCTTTTTCCCAGTACTTTTACTGTAAATCCTTCCAAGTCGACATGAGTCAGCACCAATCCCTTTAATTCTGAAAGACGAATCCCTGTACCATATAATATAGATATAATGGTTTTGTCGCGATGGCCTTCAAAATCGGATTGAAACATACCCAGGTCAAGGAGCTGGTTCAGCTGTTCTTCCTGAACAAAGGTGGGCAATTTTTTCCTCACTTTGGGAATCGTAACCAGTAAAGCTGGGTTATTTTCCACAATTTGTTCCCTTAACAAGTATTTATAGAACGATTTTAATGTAGCTAATTTCCTGTTTATACTCCGGGGTGCTATCCCATCGTTCATCAAGGCAACAACCCACGACCTGATTTGCTGCCTGGTAATATCTTTAATGTGAAAATCCCCGATCAATTCACCCATGTAATGGTTGAATTGATCGAGGTCTGTTTTATAGGCAACCATTGTATGGTTGGAATATCGTTTCTCGAAGAGAAGGTATTTCAAAAAATTTTCTTGAAGCAACATGCTCAAAAACTTTTTTATATAACAGAAATACCCCCTGATAGGTTTGGATTTCCGGAATATTAATCTTCCTGGCGCTGAAGCTGCTGTATGTAAACTGCTTTTTGTATCTCTGCGCGACGGATAACAGAAGGTTTCTCGAATGCCTGACGGGAACGCAACTCTTTAATGACACCCGTTTTCTCAAATTTACGTTTAAAACGTTTCAATGCCCTTTCAACATTTTCGCCTTCTTTTACAGGAATTACAATCATACTAATTGATTTATTTTTTAAATTTTTGCTTAAAAATTGGAGCGCAAATTTAGCAATCATTCTTTGATATTCAAATATTATCAAAAAAAAATGGAGAAATTTGAAAACCTTCACATGATCTATTCAGTTGAACTCATCGACACTCCTTATTGAACGTGCGGTTGGTTAATTGTTACCTACTTTCAGATAGGGAGCAACTTTCTGAAATTGTTCTTCGGAGAGCACTGAATCGGCGAGTAATTGCATTGGTGAACTAAATGCACCATTCCTGGCCCTGTATTGTACAATTTTTCTCGCCAATTTAGCTTGTATATATGGATGCCTACGCAAGTCATCATAAGAAACAAAATTCAATCCTATTTTTTTTACTAAGGAAGAATCGATCCAAATTTGATTCAATATCCTCAAATAAGTTTCCTCAGGAAATTGAAACACCTCGCACACTTGTTTAAGGGAATAAAAACCCCCCAGGCTATTTCTGTACTTAACAATTCTGCGTGCAAACACGGGTCCAATTCCATTTAGGGTCATTAAGTCAAGGGTGTCGGCCGAGTTTAGTTCAACCATCTTTGAAGGGCTACTTTTCTTTTGTTCAATCACCGTAATGTATGGTTCCAATTTTTCATACAGGATACTATCAAAACCATAGATTTTTTTCAAATCAGAAGGCCGATAAAAAATTCCGCCGCTTTCCCTATATTTTTGAATGTTTCGGGCTACGTAATCACTTACTCCCAACCTCTTCAACTCGTCGAAGGTAATTGAATTGGGATCAAAAGAAAAAAAACACACACTATCATCTCTTTTTTTCCCGTGCTCACGAGAACGAGGTTCCTCGAACCTAACTTTGCCAATAGGCTCGGTTTGGGGTTTGATTTCTTGTCGTTTGTTCTTAGGGTATCTTTTGCCAATAAGCAATTCCCGCTCACTTTCGAGCTCGGCTAACTTTTGGGTTACAACTTCTGTCTCGATTTTTTGATCAGGAGAAAACTCCTGCAGTAAGATCCTAAAGAAAAGAAAAACACAGAGCAAGAAAAAAAGCAGGATGAGACCGTTTCGCTCAGAATTCGACATCAGAAAATACCGGTCAAAAAATTTTTTTATCATGAAATACATTTTTTCAGCTCTAAAAATACCCATTAGAACATCAGGTGCACTTCAATCCAAGAATTGTTTAACGAACAGCGAATTTTCAATAGTGAACCATGAATCCGTTTTTATTCAGAGAGGCAAGGAAATGAGGCAAGTTCACACCTTAATCAAGCCAATTCCTGATAAGAATACCAGGGCAATAGCCAAAGGAGCCAGAAACCTAAGGACAAAAAACAACAAATTGAAATAGCCTGATGCATAACGTCCATTCGACGAAAGTTCGGCCCTCATTTTATCCCGGCCCAGTACCCAGGTTACAAACAGCACCATGAGCAATCCACCTAAAGGAAGAAGGATATTGGAAGAGATATATTCAAGTAATCCAAACAAATTGGTGCTGCCAACCGACAATAGTGGAACTTTTTTCAGTGAAAGGCTGCAAAGAATTCCCAAAAACAACACGCCAACCGAAGCAAGAATTGTGGCTCTTTTCCGGCTTATTGTAAACTCTTCGGAAAAATAGACCACCACCACCTCGAGTATGGAGATTGTTGAAGTTAATGCTGCAATGACCAAAATAAGGAAAAAAGCAATGGCAAAATAATAGCCACCAGCCATCTTGTCGAAAATATTGGGCAAGGTAAGAAACACAAGGTCAGGACCAGATGCCGGGCTGATCCCGAAAGCAAAAACAGCCGGGAAGATAGCCACTCCGGCAAGAACAGCCACCAAGGTATCAGCGATGCTTACCGAAAGTGCAGAAGTTGTCAGATTGTCTTTCTTTTTGATATAAGAACCATAAGTTATTAAGGTACCCATACCGATACTGAGTGAAAAGAAGGCTTGCCCTAAAGCGCTTAAAAACGAAGCGGTATTGATTTTCGAGAAATCGGGGTAGAATAAGAACCTTAAGCCCTCTATCGAGTTGGGAAGCGAAACCGACTTGACGCACAAAACTAGGATCAACACAAATAAAACGGGCATCAATATCTTCGAAAATTTTTCAATTCCCTTTTGCACCCCAGCCAAAACCACACCGGCAGTAAGACCAATGAACGTAAAAGTGAATACTAAAGGAAGCCATGTTGAGTTTTGAAAATCGTTGAACAAAAGTTGAACCTCACGGGTGGTCTTTCCATGAAATTCATTACCAATGGCTTTAAATAAATAATCAAGGGTCCAACCAGCAACCACGCTGTAAAAGGCATTAATCATGAAAGCTGCTGCTATGCCCATCAATCCAACCAAAAACCATTTACTACCAGGTTTGAGCACCCGAAAAGCTCCAAAAGGATTTTTCCTTGACATTCTTCCAATCGACAATTCAGAAAGCATCACAGGTAAGCCAATAAACAAGATAATTAGCAAATAAAGCAACAAAAAAGCCCCTCCCCCATTTTCGCCAGCCACATAAGGGAAACGCCAAATATTTCCCAAGCCAACAGCCGAACCAGCGGTGGCAGCAATGACTCCAAATTTATTGCCAAACGAACCCCTGTTGCTATTCTCTTCCTGTTCTTTCATGTTTTCTTATCAAAAAAAGTTGAAAAACCAAAAATAAGAAAACCTTAATTGTTTTTTATCTCAACAAACAAAAGTTATTGAGTCAAATGCCGATAAGTCCAAACTAAAATTGTAAGCAAGAAACATTCAATGTTAAGTAAGTCTTAACTTGAAGTGCTATCTCACCAGCTGTAAGCTAACGATTTTACCCTAACTGGTTCCTTATGAAAAACAATATACCCCTATGGTTGTATTAGTGTACCTCTTTTCCTATTTTTGACCTGATTTTTCAGTGTATAGGAAAATTCTATTAGTAATCACATAAAACAACACAAAATGGCTGTAAGTTATAAAGAGCTCGGGTTGGTCAACTCAAAAGAGTTGTTTGCCAAAGCCGTTAAAGGCGGATATGCAATTCCGGCCTATAATTTCAACAATCTCGAACAAATGCAGGCAATACTGATGGCTTGCGTTGAAACTAAATCTCCGGTTATCCTTCAGGTTTCATCAGGGGCAAGGAAATATGCCAACGCAACCTTGCTCCGCAATATGGCCCGTGGGGCAGTAGAGTTTGTAAAAGAACTGGGATGTGAAATTCCCATCGTGCTTCATCTTGACCATGGTGACACTTTTGAAATATGCAAGGAGTGTATCGACAACGGGTTTTCTTCTGTTATGATCGATGGTTCACATCATTCTTATGAAGAAAACATTGCCCTTACCCGTAAAGTTGTCGAATATGCACATCAGTTCGATGTGACCGTCGAGGGAGAGCTGGGCGTTTTAGCCGGCGTTGAAGACGACGTGGTTGCCGAGCATTCATCGTACACCCGCCCAAGCGAAGTGGAAGACTTTGTAAAACGTACCGGTGTCGATTCTTTGGCTATCTCGATCGGAACCTCGCATGGGGCTCATAAGTTTACCCCGGCACAGTGTACCGTTAACGAAAAAGGGGTATTGGTTCCACCTCCTTTAAAATTCGACATCCTCGAAGAAATTGAAAAGAGGATACCTGGCTTCCCAATCGTTCTTCATGGTTCCTCTTCGGTACCTGTCGAGCATGTTGAAACCATCAACAAATATGGCGGTGCCATGAAAGCCGCCGTGGGTATTCCGGAAGAACAACTTCGCAGGGCTGCTAAATCGGCTGTATGTAAAATCAACATCGATTCCGACGGAAGATTGGCCATGACGGCTGCCATACGTAAAGTATTGGCCGAGAACCCAGGCGAATTCGATCCAAGAAAATATCTCGGACCAGCCCGCGACTCATTAAAAACCTTATACAAACACAAAAACGAGAATGTTTTAGGTTCGGCTGGTAAAGCCTGATCGAAAGAATAAATATCATTGAGAAACCATCGGGGAACCCGGTGGTTTTTCTTTTTAGAATGGATAACCTACGGCAATATTCAATGCCAGATCGGATCGTTTAAAGCTTCGAGCGGCCGGAATCCAACGAACATCGGGTAAGGCAGGGTCTCGTAACTTTAAACCCAAATCGGCCCTGATGATGAAAAAGGGTGCAATTAACCGCAATCCAAAACCTGTTCCCAGGGCAAATTCTTTGTAAAACGAGTTAAATTGGAACACAGCACCTTCGCGATTGTCTTTGTTGTTAATTGCCCAAATATTGCCCCCATCCAGGAACAAAGCCCCTTCGAGCATCCAAACCATCTTGAAACGGTACTCAATATTGGCTTCCAGTTTTATGTCGGCCGATTGGTTGGGATATTCACTTGCTCCACCGGTATAGCTTCCAGGACCGAGGGTTCTCACCTGCCACGCCCTGATCCCTCCCGATCCTCCTGTAAAGTAACGCCGCTCAAATGGGATCACATTAAAATTTCCATATGGCAAGCCCATTCCTACAAACGAACGGAAGGCCAGCGAATGATTATCTCCAAAGCGAATTCCCCGTCTATATTCAAAATCGCCTTTAATGTATTGCGCAAATCGCACATCAAAAAACTTGTAATAGGTCGAGATGAACCGCGGATCAGGATCTTCAGCTTTGTATTCTTTTGAATTTAACAACTTGCTGAACGCCCAAAGAGAATTCCCTGCCGCTTCGAAATTAACCTTGACATAGTGATATTGCCCGCGCTTATTGGCGATCTGATTGTTATAAATTAAGGAATAACTGGCTGCTGAGATAACATGGTCGGTATAACTGCTTTTAATGTATAAATCTTTTATATCGCTTTCGTAATCAGGATCGATGTGTAAAATCCGGACAATGTTCAGGTCGATAGGATTGAGAAAATGAGTATAAAAAGCCGATGGTTTCCATTGATAGCCATAAGTAACATTGGCGATGGTGCGGGTATAATAGGGCCGTCGTTGATAGTTGTACGCGATCGAAAACCGGGTTTGTGGCATAGCTGTCAAACGAAAGCGGTTTTCATAAAACGGAAGCAGAAAACCGGGGAAAAGAAACTTGGCTTCCGCACCTAATTCTCTCACAGGAAATTCGGTAGTTACATTGTTGATAATGGCTACCTGTCTTTCCATCGCCCCCCTTAAAGTTACTTCAAGTATCTGTGCGCCCCTGAATAAGTTTTTATGTTGATAATTCAGGTTTCCTGCAATACCATAATTACCAGAGGTATTAGTGCCCTCTATATCGATTGAGTAGCTCTGCTTCTTTTGAAGCGGAAGAAATATTTTCCCATTCAGGTAGCCCAAAATGCTGTCGCCTTTTCGATTATTTTCCTGAAATTGAATATTAACAAAGCGAAATTGACGCAAACCGTACAAATTCGAGTACGAACGTTCATCCGACAACTTGGAATAAAAGTACCCCGGTTTGTTTTCAATCGAGCGTTCAAGAACATTACTTAATATGGGAATTTTCCCAGAGAAATGATAAGTGAAACCACTGGTTACCAGCGAGTCGGTATAATTAGTATTCGTGTTCAACGAATCCCGGGTGCTTTCTTCAAAAAATATGTCGTACGAATCGATCGTATATTTCTTATGGGCTTGATCTAAGACAGCAGTGCTAGGGTTTTGTGCTTTTTCCACCACCATCTCGATATTGGCCAGCATCGAGGGTTTGATCGTGTCAATCTTGAAATAAATATATTCTTCGGCAAAGCGGTAATACCCCTGTTCATTCAAGGCACGGGCCAGGCGCGACCGTTCCTTAACCAATATCTCCACATCGAGCAAATCGCCTTTTCTTATCAAAGCACCGGCCTGACATAAGGCAAAATCAGATTGGAGATGTTTGTCTTTTATCTTGTACTGAATATCATTGATTCTATAAGGCTGATTGACATTAATATAAAAAGAAACATCTGCTTTTTTCCCATTAAGTTTTGTTTCGGTATCTACTTCGGCATAGTAATACCCTTTGTTTTTGAGAAATTGTTCCATCTGCAATTTCGATCGGTTTCGCAGAGCTTCGTCGTATATAACAGGAGCCTCGCCAATCCGTTTAAAAAAATCATTTTCTCTTTTTTTGGATGAAAGATTATATAGGTGAAGATAAAATTTGAAAAGCCCAAAGGTCTCGCTATTTTCTTTTTGCC
>CAZSIK010000212.1:0-7946 GCA_964606515.1 uncultured Prolixibacteraceae bacterium | reverse complement strand
CATCTCCTCGTATCCGATCTGCATGGGCAGGGTGATGTTTATTGTATCGCCGTCGTTCCACATGCGGTCGATTTCCACATAAGACGAAGGTTTTGACGACTGTAAGAATTCCTGCCCGTTAATGTGGATGGCAAAACCTTCTTTTGCCCACGAGGGTCTTCTGACCAGCATTTTGAAATTCTTACCCGCGTTCATATTCAGGATAAGTTCTGTTGATTCGGAATAGGGAAATTCGGTTTTCTGGGTTAGAGTAAGTCCTTGTTCCTTCCAATTCAACTTCGATGGAATGAAGAGATTGATGAAAAGGGAATCGTTTCCCTGGTGGGTATAAATCATTTGTCCATATTTTCCATGGTTTTCCATGCCGCTGCCCACACAGCACCACATGGCCTGGTTGGGTGACGAATAAACTCGGTAATGTCTTGGCCTGATGGGGGTAAAATATACGTAACCACCGTGTTCAGGGTGCTGGGTCGATAAAATATGGTTGAATAAAGCCTTTTCGTAATAGTCGATATAGTCGGCCCGGGGATCCATTTTAAACAGGTCCTCGGTTAGTTTCATCATGTTATAGGTATTGCACGATTCTGGTCCTTCGCGGTGAGTGGTGTATTCGACACAATTTGCTGCCGTGGGAAAATGTTCGCTTCGGCTGTTTCCTCCAAGGGCGAGTGATCGGTTCCTGACCACGGTTTCCCAAAAGAATTTTGCAGCCGAAAGATAATTTTTATCCGAAGGGTCGAGTTGGGCAATCCGGGCAAAGCCTACCGCTTTAGGAATTTGTGTGTTGGCATGTTTATTATCGAGATTGTCGCTTTTGGCAGCCATTGCATTGAAGAGCATATTATGGGTAAATTTTTTAGCGGCATCGAGGTATTTTTTATCCCCGGTAATTTGGTAGGCATCGGCATAAACTTCGTTCATTCCCCCGAATTCCTTGTCGAGCATCTGTTGCATTTGGTTGGTCGAGAGGCCCGAGATTATTCCTATTCCCCAGTCGCACAAGGCAAGGAACATCGTCCGGGCCTGTTCGTTATCGGCATAGAGCCAGGCATCGCGCAAACCAGCGTAGGTTTTATGCAGGTTGTACCAGGGTACCCAAGCCGAGTTGTAGCGATTGAAAACGCCGCTTTTTAGTTCCGACCAAAGCGCTTTACTGCCAGGTATCCCACCCACATAGCCGTTGCCATTGGAATCCTGGCACCTTTTGAGCTCGGCAATCATGTAGGCCATTTTTTCCTTGCATTCTTTGTCGCCCGTGGCTGCATAATGAATGGCCAAAGCCGAAAGATAATGGCCACCAACATGACCGGCCAGTCCGTCCCAATTGGCATATCGGCTTCCTTTAGCAGGAAGTCCTGCTTCGGTGAGAAAGGGCTCAAGCAAACGGTCTACTTCATATTGAAGAAGCACTTTAATATTCAAATCTTCAGCCTTTTTAAACGGGCTATCGAAGAGGGTAATAGTACTAAGCGAAAACTCGTTGGTGTACAGTTTATCCTGCCCACTCGACAGCATGGTAAGCAAAAGGGCGGAGACCAGTAATATAAAATGCTTCTTCATAATGATAATATTCGATTTCTATTTATTCTTATTGAATTGTTATTTTTCCGGTTGTCGATACCTTACCAGTTTTAAGTTTGTAAATGTAGATTCCTTTTGCCGGGGCATTCCAATTATGCTGGTATAAACCTGCTTTCAGGACTTGGTCTGCCAGGCTTGAAAGTTTCTTTCCATCGATGCTGAATACCTCAAAAGAAGTATGGTTTGTACTTTCGAGGGTGTAAGTGAAAGTAACTTTCCGGCTATGGGGATTGGCCTGAACAGAAACCTTGGTTGGATTAAGCGCCAGTTCATTATCAGAAGTTTTCATCGACGAAAGCTCCGTGATTTCTGCAGCAGTGAGGGCCCGGTTGTAAATCCTGAAATCGGCAATCTGGGCTGGGTTAACGTTGTATTGCCCGGCTAAGGCGCCTCCCCCGTCGTACGAGCAACGGCCAATCCAGTTGTATTCGGTTGCACCGAGGTCTTTAGGTTGGATCGCAAAGGGCGCTGTTGCCAATTCCACTCCATTGATGTAATATTTTCCGACCAGGGCATCGAGGGTGAAGGTGTAATGGAACCAAACATCGGTTGGTATGCTACTGCCAATTTCAATTTTATTGCCAGCTTCAGCGTCATGGTGGGTTGGTGTGATGGCCGTTTTTTGATGCACGCAATCGAAAAACATGTGCCCGTTTGCATCGGTGCCGATGTTTTCGGAATTTGAAAAATTCCAGGTAAAGTCGCTTTTATATCCTGTGGGCACCTTCATGTGAAAACTTATGGTGAAGTTGCTAAGTTCGGAAATAATAAGGCCTGTTCCGGGCCCCATGTCGAAATAAGGACGGGCGGTACCTTCAACCGATGGCAAATCGAGGTAAAAGTGGGTTCCGTCGCTAGCTACCGTGGCTCCATTGATCAGCATCCCGTGATTGCTGCCGACTTGGTCGTTCACGGTGGTGCCATTGGCGCTTTTAAAGGTGTAGTGCAATTTTAACCCGTCGGTTAAGGATTGTGCAAATCCTGCAAATACGATAAGGAACAACGAAAGGAAAATGATTGATTTTGTAAAGTACATGTTCTTGTTTTTCATTTTTTTATATCTTAGAAATTAATTTTTTTGTTTTTGTTAAGGGAAGCCAGCAATAGGCTGGTCTTCCCTTTAAAAGTTTTCTGTTCTTGGTAAACTATTAATAGCCCGGGTTTTGTTTGAGGTTTGAGTTGGTTTCGAGCCTTCCCCTGGGGATGGGGTACAAAGCCCAATGATCGCCTTTGGGAACGTGCGAGAACCACGATTTACGGGTGTACACGCCAAAACGGACCATATCCTGACGGCGACGGCCTTCCTGGTTGAATTCCCAGCCCAGCTCGTCGAGGAAGCGGCCAAATTGAATGTCGACACCTCCTTCCTGGGTGGTATTCAGTGTGTTTCTAAGGCCATAGTCGTAACAACTCCCTTCCTGTAACTGGGCCCCGGTAACCACAGCCTTTGTCTTATTGGCAAAGGCCCTGTTGCGTACCTGGGTAACAATGCTCGCGGCTTCGTCGGCTTTCCCGGTGCGCAACAAACATTCGGCTTTCATCATTAATACATCGGCATAACGGAACAGTGGGTAGTCGTTGTTCAGAATGTTCGAAGAGCCCATCGCGATTTCAAACTTCCCGAAGCGGTAGCCGTGGATTTCCTGTGATGAATGGACCCCGGGCACCTCGTTGATAAATGCCAAGGGTTTTCCGGTCAAACTTCCCATCGTGCATTTCAGCGAGTCGCCTTTTGAAGAGAATTGTTGACCCATGATGAAATTGTTGGTGAGCCTTTTGTCGGCAGGATCGAAGGTGTTGATGAACTGTGGAATGGCACACATACCGCCCCAGGGGGTCATTTCAAGGTTATAGGTTGCCTGGCTTGACGGCTGAAGGGTTTGCATGTGAATGTCGAACTGGTTCCATTCCTTCGTATACTGTTCGTCGATCGACAAGCCAAAAATGATCTCCTTCGAGAATTGATTTTCGGTAATAAAAACACTTTTCTGGTCTGCTTCGAGGGCATAACCTTTTCCCGAATTGATTACAGCATTGCATTGTTCGATACATTTTTCCCATTCAGGGCTACCGGAATACACTTCGGCATTCAGGTACATTTTAGCCAGCAAGGTGCGGGCTGCCCATTCATTAAACCTTCCGTAGGTCAACATGTTGTTGTCCTTCGAAAGATAGGGCAGGTTGTCGGTAATTTCCTTCACGATAAAATCGTAAACCTGTTTTCTTGTGCTTTGTTGTGGAAGGAAGCCTTCGGGTACGTTGAAATCGGTAACGATGGGTACATTGCCATACAAATCGCATAGGATGTAATAATAGCTGGCACGTAGTACTTTAAGCTCGCCCAATACCTGGTTGCGGGTTTCTTCGAGTGGGAGGAAGCCCGATTCAACCTGGTAAATTACCCTGTTGCAGTTCGAGATACCGGCATAGGTGCGGTCCCAGGTTTGGTACACGTTGTCATCGTCGGTAGTGAAATTGTGTTCATGCATCCTGCGGAAAATACCACCATCGACCCATCCGTTCGGACGGGCAGGGATCACGATCTGGTCGGCACCCACTTCCTGACAGCGCCAGTAGCCATTCCAGAGCAGCATTATGTTTCGCCAATTGCCGTATGCCGAACCTACAATGGCAACGATGTCTTCTTCGGTAGGTTCAAACTGGTCGGTAAGTATTTCATTGTAACTTGTGTTGACCAGGTCGGTGCATGAGTTTGATCCCAGGAACAGCATGATTGTTGCCAGGATGGATATCTTGTAATTCATCGATTTTTTCATCTCTTGTAAGAATTAGGTTTTAAAATTTTAAGTTAATTCCCAACGTGAAGGTCCGGGTGGTGGGATATTTGTCGCGTTCGTCGTTGCCTGGCGACAAACCGCCTCGGTTAACTTCCGGATCGATCCCTTGGTAATGGGTCAGAACGAACGTGTTGAGAGATGATACATAAATCCGGGCATTATTCAATACCTTTTTGCTTGACTTTACAGTATAACCTAAAGTAAGGTTGTCGATTTTCCAATGATCGCCATCTTCAATGTAGTAGGAATTGAATTCCAGATCGACATTGTTTGCCAGGACTGCTTTGTCGAAGATCTTGTCGTAGGCCGAGCGGAGCCGGTTGTATTGTACGGTCATTGTGTTTTCGAGGTACATCCTTTCGAAGTTGAGGATCTGGTAGTCGAATGCGCCCCTCATGGTGATGCTCAAATCGAAGTTCTTGTAGCGAATGCTGTTGTTCCATCCTGCATAGAATTTAGGAAGTCCATTTCCCAACACCTTTTTATCTTCGAAAGCATGTTTGAATTCAGCATAGGGTACTGAATTTCCATCCTTATCTTCATAAATCCAGCGGCCGTTTTCGTCGATATCAATCACTTTAAACCCGTAGAAATTCCCGATTTTGTCGCCAATATCCACGCGGTGGGTGAAGGTTTGAATGGGTTCGCCGGTATAGCCGGTAGTAAAATACTCGCTTGTTGCCTGATACAGGTCGTTTGAGAGGCTCACCAGTTTATTTGAATTGCTTGAGAAACTTAGGCTTGAAACCCATTCGAAATCTTTGGTTTTCACTGGAATGAAATTCAACAGGACTTCCAAACCCTTGTTTTGCATGATCCCCACGTTGGCACGGGTCGAGTTAACCAGGTTGGGGGGTACCGGCACCTGATAATCGTATAACAAACCATCGATGTTGCGGATGTAGTAGTCGAAACTTCCGTAAATGCGGTTTTTGGCAAACGAGAAATCAAGGCCGATGTTGGTTTCTTTCTTCTCTTCCCAACGCAGGTAAGGATTGGGGTTACGGGTGGGGGCCAGGGTTTGTTTCCATGCTCCGTCGGAATATACCGAGCCGGTGTACCCAATAGTGGCCACCCCGAGGAAGAGGCTGCTGGGCTGGGTTCCTGTAATGCCATAACCTGCCCTGATTTTCAGGTCGTCGATGAAATCGAGGTTTTTCATGAACGGTTCTTCCGAGATCCTCCAACCCAGCGATAGGGCAGGAAAACTACCCCAGGGATTTTCGGTTCCGTACAATTGGCTGGCGGCTTCGTAGCGCATACTGGCCATCAGTAAGTAACGGTTTTTGTAATTGTAGTTGAAACGGCTAAAGAAACTGATCAGGTTGGTTCTCGACCTGTTGCTTCCAATACCCGACGAGGTTCCTCCTTCGAGGATCCCGGTGCCGAGATCGATGTTGTTGTATCCGAAAAGGTTGGTAGGGAAGTCCTGGTTTCTCATCCAGAAATCGCGCCAGTCGTTTTCCGAATAGCTGTAGCCACCCAAAAGGGTCAGTCGATGGTCGCCAAACGAATTGGCATATTCGCCAGTGAGTTCAGCAAGCCGGTCGATCGATTCCACCGCTCCATTCGAAGCATAGCCTTTTAATCCGGAACGGGTGGTCGAGATGTGTTTTTTAGTTTCGTAATATCCCCGGGTTTGGTTGTATTTCGAATAGCTGAGCAAGGCTTTAAGGTTTAAGCCTTTAAGGGGATTAAGTACCACGGTTCCGTTGATACGGGTCCACTGGTCTTTATTGTTGCCGTCGCATTCTTCGATCCTGGCCAAGGGATTGTCGTAGTTGAAAGCCCCTGTTTGTTCGACCCAATTTCCCTCTTCATCTTTTACAGGAGAAGTAGGATTGTAAATGATGGCCTGCCTGTAGGTGTACCCGTTGAAACTGGCTCCATCCTGGGTTGAAGTGTATTTAATGTTCCGCGACAAAATGCCCAGGTTCACCTTGATGAGCCCGTCGAAAAGGGTGTGGTTGATGTCGGTGCGGGCAGTAAAGGTTTCTTTATCCGATTTCAGGAAAATCCCTTGGGAATTGTTGTAATTAACCGAAGCCAGATAGTTGGTTTCATTGTTGCCACCCCTGATGGTGAGGTTGTGTACCTGTGAAAAAGGGGTGCGGGTGATGGCATTGAGCCAGTCGGTGTTGCCGCCCAGGTCGTCGCTCTTATCGCGAAGGCCATCGGCTATTTGCTGACGATAATCTTCGGCACTCAGCATGTCGAGTTGATTTGCAATGGTTTGGGTATTGGTGTATCCCGTGTATTCAACGGTTGCATCGAATTTGCCGCTGGCCCTTTTGGTCGTGATCAGGATCACCCCGTTGGTGCCGCGGGTACCATAAATAGCTGCTGCCGAGCCATCTTTCAACACATCTACCGATTCAACATCTTCGGGGGCCACTGCATTGAAATCGCCGGGCACTCCATCGATTAAAATCAGGGGGTTGCTGCTGGTACCAAAAAGGGTGGTGTTTCCACGAAGCGAAATCTGGGTGTTGCTTACCGGGTTGCCGCTCGAAGAAGTAATGGTCAGACCGGCTACTTTGCCCTGAATTAGCTGGCCAATATCCCGGACGCTTCCTTTCACAAAATCGTCGGCCTTCACCGAAGCCACGGCACTGGTCACTTCTACCTTTTTCATGGTGCCATAACCAATGGCCACCACTTCCTCGAGGCCGATGTTTTCCTCCGACATCTCAACATTAATGGTTTTTTGTCCCGACACCTTATTCTCAATGGTTTTCATTCCAATAAAGGAAAAAACCAAGGTGCTGTTTTCCGACAAGCCAGTTAAAGTATAATTCCCTTCGCCATCGGTAATGGTTCCATTAGCCGTGCCTAAAACAACAACTGTCACGCCAGGCATTGGATTCCCGTTTGAGTCGGTAACCAAACCTGTAACTGAATGTTTGTCCTGGTTTTGTGCTTCGTTGGCCGAGGAATCATCTTTGGTGACGACAATAAAGCGGTTCACTTTTTCGAACCTGAGATTTTGCCCGCTCACCAGGCGTTCCATGATTTCCTGGATCGACTCGTTTTTCGCTTCGAACGTTACCCTGCGGTTCACATCGAAAACCGTGTTGTCGTAAACGAACGCGAAGCCGGTAAGGCGTTCAATTTCCTCGATGACCTCTTTTACGGTTTGTTGGTTCGCGTTGAGGTTTAGTTTCGTGGTTTGTGCAATGGCATCGCTGGCAAAACTGCTTCCGAGGCAGACAAACAGGAAAAAGATCATCATCGATTTCATAATCAACAATCTTTTAATAAAGGGCGCATACTCGTATTGAGACCCGCCCGGGTTCCACTTTTTTTTCATAAATTTGAACTCTTTTTGCACGGGGCAATTTTGGTTTTCGAGGCTCAAATTGCTTTTGTGCGGTTATTAATATTAAGTTAGACAAAGGTTGGTCATTGCCGTGACCAGCCTTTGGTTTTTTCTATAAAACTATTTAATTGTCAATTGTACTTTTTTACCCTCTACTTCGTATTTCATTGGTACGATACGGGCCAAAACAGGCAATAACTCGTTGAGGCTTTCGGTTTTTAACTTGAAGGATATTTTTTGTTTGA
>CAZSIK010000211.1:0-8021 GCA_964606515.1 uncultured Prolixibacteraceae bacterium | reverse complement strand
AATCGATACCCAGGTTGTATTGGGTAGTGGTTTCCCACCCAAGCAAAGGATTGGCCATTGAAACTTGGTTCGATGTATAGTAGGGTTCGTTGGTGGCATAGGCCAGGGTGTTTGGAGAACCGCCAAAAGGAACATAGAACGACTGGATTTGTCCGATGGTCTGATAGGGCGAAACTGCAGCATTACCTGTTGAACCAAAGCCCAAACGAAGTTTTAACTGATCAAATATATCTTGGCTCTTCATAAATTCTTCCTGGTCGATACGCCATCCTAAAGCAGCACTTGGAAAAAATGCCCATTTATGGCCATCGGCCAGTACTGATGAACCATCGTAACGACCTGACAATGTGAGTAAGTATTTGTCTTTCAATGAATAGTTAATACGGCCCATGTACGAGGCTAATGTCGATTCTCTAAGTCCGGTACCCATCGAAGCTGCACTCTCGGTAGAGGTAATGTCTACTGCACCCATATTGTTCCAGAGGTAGCTTTGTTTGGGTACATTGACTTCGCTCATCGATGCGCTTTCTTCGTTATACGATGAAGCACTCTGCAATAAAGTCAGCCCCAATTTGTGGATTCCAATCTGTTTGTCGTAGGTAACGATGTTGTCCAAAGTCCAGGCAAACCTGCGGTTGTTCGACCAACGGGCATAACTGGTTCCTCCCAAACGGGCTGATGAACTTGAATCGATATAAACGCCTTGACGGTTGTATCGGAAATCGGGGCCAAAATTTACCCGGTATTTCAAGCCACTTAAAGCCGAAGAAATTTTGCCAAAATCGATTCCGGCATACAAGCTTCCGATTACCCTGATCATCTGGCGTTGATCGGTCGATTTTGTCCATTCATCCATAATGGTATACACTTGCGATTGCCCGCCAGGATACATGATCAGATTACCGTTGGCATCGTAAGGTAGTGCCCAATTAAAGATTTGCTTGGCTGCATCGTAAATCGAGTTTGGCCCGGAGCTGCTCGACTGACCTGTACGTGAGAAACCGTAGTCCTGGTTGCTCCAGGAGGCATTGAGCGATCCACCTATGTTGAACCAAGGTTTTGGGGTAATGTTGGTTGAAATCTTGGTATTATACCTGTTATAATATTGCCCGATCTGGGTGCCTTGATTGTCAAGGAATCCAAACGATGCATAGGTGTTCATACGGTCGGTACCGCCGCTGGCGCTGATGGTGTGCTCGTGGGTAACCCCTGTTTGGGTAACGAAGTCTGTCCAATCGGTGTTGGTTACTTTCGAACCATCCCAACTGCCACCGCTCCAACCTTTCAATACATTATCCAACGCGGTTTCATCGCCCGAGAAATAGGTTTTGTCGGTTTCTTCAGTTGGTTGGTCGCCTCTCGGGTATTTTGTGGGATTCGAATTGTAATAAGCCCACCTTCTCCAGGTGATATAGTCACTGGCGGTCATGGCAGGAGCTTTGTCCACAATATTTTCGAGGGTAACGGTTCCTGCGTAGTTCAGCTTAAATTCGCCACTCTTTCCTGTTTTTGTAGTGATGATCACCACACCATTGGCCCCGCGTGAACCATAAATGGCTGTTGCCGAAGCATCTTTCAAGATGTCAATGGTTTCGATGTCGCGCGTATTCAACGATTCAATGCCGCCTGCTGCCAATGGAACACCATCGACAACATACAAAGGGTCGTTGGTTGCGTTCAGTGATCTTTTCCCACGGATGTAAATTTTCCCTACTTCACCAGGGCGCTCATTCGAAGTAATGTCTACACCGGCAGCTTTTCCCTGCAAAGCTTCAAAAGCGTTGTTTACCGGACGTGAAGTTAACTTTTCAGCATCTACGCTGACTAAAGCCCCGGTGACATCGCTTTTTTTCTGAACCCCGTAACCAATGGCCACTACTTCTTCCAACCCAATGGTTGAAGTTTGCATAACTACATTGATTTCGGATTGGGTACCGACACTTACTTCCTTGGTTTCCATGCCGATAAACGAAAATACCAGCACTGTGCCCTGAGCCGGTACGTTGATCGAATATTTTCCGTCGACATCGGAAATGGTACCAATGCTGGTTCCTTTAACTGCAATGGTTACCCCGGGGAGCGATCCTCCGTCGGAAGTACTTACCTTTCCGGAGATGGACTTTGATTGTTGCATCATATTGATGGTAGAAGCACGGCTGACATCGTTGTATAAAGCTACTTGCCTGCCAATTACTTCATACTTGATGTCGGTCTCTTTGAGTACCTCGTCAAGGATGTCGAACACGCGTTTACCTTGAACGTCAACATCTACTTTCTTGTTGACATTAATGGCCCCGCTGTAGAAAAAACGAAATTCGCTTTGGTCTTCAATAGCGCGTAATACCTCTTCGATTGAAGTATTGTTGAGTACCACGGTAAGCTTTGCTGATTGCGAATAAGATTCGGATGCCCATGATGTGGCGATCGCGAAGAAAAGCAAAAGGACTGTTGTCTTCATTCTACGAAGGGTTTGGTTAAACAAATTCCTGTTGCTTAAAATAGCACATTTTTCTTTCATAACTTGTTTTTTAGGTTTGAAACTTAAAAACTTCCCTTTTTGCAGGTTGGCACTTCCTGCATATTTTAATTTTCTTTCATTTTAATTTTCTTTCGTGTCAATCAACACAATCCTTTTTTTAGAATCGTAGGAATATTGAATGGGCGCTGTAACGCGAATTAATTCAAGTACTTCGGTTAACGATTCCATTTCGATGGTTCCTGTAAAACGGTAATTTCTCAATTGGGTGCGCGGGGTTACTGTAATATCCACGTTATACCAGCGCTCCAGTTTCTTAACAATTTCCTGCAGCGGATCCTTGTGGAAAACTAACTTTCCATCACGCCACGAGGTATATATTTTGGTGTTCACTGTCCGTTTCGACCAATTGGGATTCCCAAATTCCATATAAGCTTGTTCTCCGGGTTTAAGTTGTAATTCTTTTTTGTAGTTGGTAGCAGCAACCGAAACCAAGCCGGTTTCTACAGTTGTCATAAAGTCATCGTTGCTAAAGGCTTTTACATTGAACGATGTTCCTTTGACCGATACTTTTCCATACTGAGTTGAAACTGAAAAAGGCAATTCATTCTTTTTTACTTCGAAATATGCTTCACCATTCAATGCTACCGAACGGTTTTTAGGGTCGTTCAGGGCAAAAGTGAGGGTAGATCCGGCATTGAGCCATACTTTTGAACCATCGGGCAAGATAAAATTGCTTCTCGACCCTTTAGGGGTTGAAATTGTTTGTTCCTGTTTTATTGTTTGGATCTGTTCAGATAAATCGGGTTTGGGTCGAGAAAAAACGGTAGTTAAGCTGATGCCAAGGATGAAAATGGCCGCGTATTTGCCAAGGCTAATAAAAAATGAATTTGAAGGGTTTCTTTTCTTTTTGAAACGACTTGGTTTCGGGGCAATCCTGGCCTGAAGCCTTTCCCATTGCTCGATGACCGAAGGCTCTGGATTTTGAAGTAATGTGGATTTTAGTGCCGATTCGGCTTCCTGAAATACATTCAGATTGGAAGGATCGGAACGAAGCCATTTGAGTAAGCTTATTTCTTCCTGAAGCTTTAGTTTTCCATGGAAGAACCGTTTGATCAAGTTTATCTTGCTATTCTCGTGATTTTTCAGATTGTTCATACTAAGGGAAAACAACCCGTACGATAGTTTTACCAACCTGGCTTAGAAAAAAATTCAGCTATTGAAGAACAATAAAAACAAAAGTAACTCTGGATGAAGGTTTTTACGGGCGTATTCAAGTCCACGCGCCAGGTGTTTGTCGACCATGGTCATCGAAATATCGAGCATTTCTGAAATTTCACGGTGTTTTTTGCCCTCAATCCATTTTAGTTTGAATACTTCGGCACAACGTGGGGGCAAGCCTGAAATCATTTTCTCAATTTCGTGGCTTAGCTCTTCCTGAAAAGAGACAAAAGGGGTGCTACCCATGAAACTGATGTGGTACAATTCTTCCGACTCGAAATAAGCCTGATGGTACTCGTATTTTCGTTTTACCACTTCGTGCTTGATTTTATTGAGACATCGATTTTTCAAGAGGGTAAAGAGATAAGGGGCAAGGTTGTTCTGATCGCTTAACGAGTCGAGGTTTTCCCAGGTTTGGATAAAGACTTCCTGAACAAGGTCTTCGGCTTCGGCCTCGTTGTGCAATAAATGGGTTGCAAAGCTTTTGAGCCTGGGGAAGTGAAGATGAAAGACCTCTTCAAACTCCAGAAGTTTTTTCCTTTCGTTGATATTTAATGACCTGCTTTCGGTTTTCATGCCTGAATTAGTCCGATTCCTTGAATGTTAAACTTTTCCAAAAATAGTTAAAAAACTCATGAATCTTCCCCAAATGGTACCGAAAGCAGGTCAAAAATGGCTCAAAATCGTAGTATGCTTTTTTTTGATGTGCAATTTTATGATCAAACGGCATGTCTGATTTAATTCAGGAAGCGGGCCGTTTTATTTTCTTGGTATTGCGTATGAATAGTATCGATAAGGCTGGGATTGTTGGTTTTAAAGAATGAAATGTTCTCGATCAGTTCAAGGGCATAGCGTTCCAATTCTTCAGCACTCGCCGACATTTCTTCGGCAGTTGAAGCGTTCGATTGGATGTTGTTGTTGATGTCGCCAATCGCGCTGTTGATTTGTTCAGAACTAATACCTTGTTCATTGCTTGCCGCCTTAATCGAAGCAATCAGTTGAGTAGTACGGTCGAGGAGGGGAATGCTTTCGTCGAGTTTTTTACTGGCCAGTTCTGATACCTGAGAGGTATTGTTCGACATTTGTTCAATTTCGTTGGCGGCGATCTTACTTCGCTCGGCCAATTTTCGTACTTCCGATGCTACAACGGCAAAACCCCTTCCTTGTTCTCCCGCACGGGCAGCTTCGACAGCGGCATTGAGCGATAAAATGTTGGTTTGAAAGGCGATATCGTCGATGATTTTTATTTTTTGCGTTATTTCATTCAGCGACTTTATTGCCTCCTGTGCCGAATGGTACCCTTCTGCCACACTCTGGTTCGACAAACGGGCCATTTCGAAAGTTTGGTTTGAATTCTCTGAGTTGTTCGAAATGCTGGCCACCATTTCTTCCATCGACGAGGAAATTTCTTCGATCGAGGCTGCTTCGTTGCTGGTTCCCGATGAAAGGTCGTCGGCTGTGGCGCGCAATTGGGTGCTCGCGCTGTTAATCTGCATCGAGATATTTACAATATTACTTATAGTATTATTCAGAGCTTTTGAAAGGCTACCAATCGATTTGGCCAGGATTCCCAGTTCGTCTTCTCGTGCTGATTCTTGATCTGAAATATCGATTTTCAGGTTTCCTTGTGCAAGTTGTTCCACATTTTTAATCGAGCTGTTCAGGGGTTTTTTTATCCTCAGATAAACAAGGTAGATCAGAAAGGCCGATACTGCCATTCCCAAAGGCAAGGATACCGCTTGCGGATAAAACTCGGGGAAAGCCCCAGTTAATCGGGTACTCGATGAAATGAAAAGAATATTAATTGCCCACAATGCACCAATTCTGAATAAGATACTTTTTTTAAATAAAACTTTCAAAATGATAATTGCAAATGGAATCCCCACTAAAAGCACTAAAATGATATCTTTAAAAACTTCATCCATCACTTTTCCTCCCACTTTAAGTTAATATTAGTTTAAAACAGGGAAATACACTCCCCCATTGTTTATTGTTTGTATTGCTTCATCAAAACCTTTTGAGAAATTGGTTTTTAAGATCCCGGCTTTAAAGCCTGTTCTGAGCATGTCAAGGTGAATGCTGAAATCGTCGGACATGGTAACCCCGATAATTTTCAGATAGCCATCATGGATCAATGCCCTTTTTGCAGCTACAATTCCGTTGATATCGGGAAGGTTGATGTCCATCAATACCAGGTTGGCATCGATCGAATTCATTAGCGAAAAAAATTGCCCTGCCGTGTTGGCTTCAGCAACTATTTCGAGGTCGTTCCTGTGTTTGAGCAATAATTTAATTGCATCGATAAAACCTTGATTGTCATCTACGATAATTACTTTTTGTATTTCGGCAAGCATAAGCATTGTATTTTATACATCGCAAAAATATTGGATATGGAAAAAACAAGGCTCAGGGATTTTATTCAAAAGAAATGGGGAAATTTCCTTGTTTTTAAACAGGGGAATTCCCTTGTTCGAACTCAAAACGGATCAGATTTCTACGATCCCGTTTTTTATTGCATAAAGCACCAGCGCGACCGAGTTTGTTGTGTTGGTTTTGTCCATTAATTTGGCCTTATGACCTTCAACTGTTTTGGTACTGATGAAGAGCTCGTCGGCGATTTGTTTGTTTGAAAATGCCTTGCAAAGTAAACGAAGTACATCGAGTTCGCGTTCGGAAATATCAAGTTGTTTGCGGAGTTGTTCCCCATGGGGACTACTATTCCTTTTTAGGATCATGTTCATTAGCAACTCATGGGAAAAATAATTATTTCCATTAAAGACCTCGACAATCGCCTGGTGTAATTGACTTGCGCCCGAATCTTTCAGGATAAAGCCTTTCACTCCAAGTTCGATCATTTTCACATAATGATCCTGGTCGCCGTGCATCGATAAGATAATAATTTTTAAGTCGGGAAAGAGTCTCAATGATTTTTGAGTTGCTTCAAAGTCATTCATTACGGGCATATCAATGTCCATGAGTACAATGTCGGGGTGTTTATGTGACAGCAAATTCAAGTATTCGGCACCGTTTGCTGCTTCGTCCAACATTTCAATATCCTCATACTGTGACAAGGCAAACCTCACCCCTTCTCGAAAAAGTTTATGGTTGTCAACAACGATGGTTTTTATCGAATTCATAGTCAGTTATTATGATGTTTTGTCCCATTGGCAATATCGCCTGAACTTTAAATCCATGCCCTGGCGAGGTACGTACTTCAACTTTACCCCCAAGATGATGGATGCGGCTTTTCATATTGTGTAGCCCAATCCCTTTTGTTTTCAGGTCAGGATTGTTGGGATCGAAACCTGTGCCATTGTCGCAATAATAGATTAACAACTTGTTTTCTATTTGTTTGATCTCCAAACTTATTATGGAAGCCTGTGCATGTTTGATCGTGTTATTGATCAATTCGGTTGCGAAGCGGTAAATCGATATTTCAATTTCATTAGTTAGCCTGGTTTCGAGTCCGGAAACCAGCGTGATATCTATGTTCCTTCCGAATTTCACTTTTTCAATAAAGGAGTGAAGAGCTTTAATCAACCCCATGTTGTCGAGGATGTAAGGGCTTAGGTTGTTTGAAACTTCTTTAACGGTTTTTATCGACTCGTTAAGTGTTTGATCAATTCTGGAACGGATTTCTGGATCTGAAGGATTTGAATAATGAATTTCCAGGTAAATTTTCAAGGTGGAAAGCAGGGGGCCCAATCCATCGTGCAATTCTCGAGAAAACCGGGCTCTTTCTTTTTCTTCGGCTGAAAAAGCGGCCATTAAATTGGCTTTTTCACGGTCCAATTTTTCCGATACATCCCTCATCATGAATAGGATGGCTGGGTTATCGTTGTAATAAATTATATCTTTTATGCATTCGATGGTCTTGACTTTTCCATCTATAGTGTGTAATTCGAGGCTCAACCGTTCAGATCGCTTCTTTTGGTCAAGCATGAAGAGGTTTTCCTGTCCTTTAAACCGGGTAAATAATTCATTTTGGTTTAATAAGATCATTTGTTTTTCAGAATAACCTGATAGTTCAATAAATGCTTCATTGAAATCGATAATCATTCCTTGGGCATCGAAAATGATTAAAGCTTCTGAGCTTTGATCGAAAATATTCCTGAAATTCTTCTCGTTGTTTATCGCGCGTAATTCCGACTTTCTTCTGGTTTCAGCTTCAAAACGTAAGTTTTGCGCGGCTAATTCAAGGCGTTCTTTTTGCTCGTTTAGGTCGGCTATGTTATTGTTGAGCTGGTTGTTGACGTGCTGAATTGAAAAACCAATGATGAGTCCGATCAGGGTGGTATCCAATAATTTAATAATAATCGATGAT
>CAZSIK010000210.1:2864-8022 GCA_964606515.1 uncultured Prolixibacteraceae bacterium | reverse complement strand
TTCGTGCAGAACCAGGAAATCGGTATTGTCGGTAGTTTTGAAATTCTGGCAACCGGTGAGTACCAGGGTGGGACAGGTACCGTCGAAAAGATGAGCATTGTGGCTTACAATGTTTTTTCGATCCATCACGATCCGTAAGGGTTGACGGCCAAACCAATCGCGTAGGGTTAACGAGGGATTGTCTTTTACCGCCGTGATACTGCCTACCAAAATGGCCTGTTCATTGGCCCGTTGCTTGTGTACTGCAATTCGGGCCATTTCGTTTGTAATCCAGGTTGGTTTGCCAAATTCTTCGGAACTCCTTTCTGTATCGACAAAACCATCGTTGGTTTGAGCCCATTTTAAAATTATGTAAGGCCGGTTTTTCTGGTAAAAGGTAAAAAATCGACGGTTTAACCATCGACAACCTTCATCAAGAATGTCCATTGTAATTTTACAGCCGCCGTTCTTTAGTTTTTCGATCCCTTTTCCTGCTACAAGTGAATTTGGATCAACAGTGCCGATTACAACTTCACGAATGCCTGTACTTAAAATCAAATCAGCACAAGGTGGGGTTTTCCCATGATGGGAGCAGGGTTCGAGATTGACATAAATTGTCGAATCTTTTAACAGCTCTTGATTTTTTACCGAGGCAATAGCATTGACTTCTGCGTGAGGCCCTCCCCATTGCCGGTGAAAACCTTCTCCAATGACTTTATTGTTGCAAACAATTACCGAACCCACCATCGGATTCGGGGCTACCAAGCCTTCGCCCATCCTGGCCAGGTCGAGGCAACGCTGCATATATTGTTCATGAATGCTTTCTTGCATGAAATCAAACTTCATTTGTGGGCAAAAATACATCTAATCGCTTATTTTTGCAGAAAAACCCTGAAAAGTATGAGCCCAAGCATTCAATTTATGCGTAGTACTCTTTCTGCTGCTTATCCCGAAACCGAAATTGAAGGTTTCATTTCACTAATTCTTGAAAATATTTGTGGAATTTCAAGAACCGAGAGGATAGCAAACCCCGGGATCAAGATTCCTGATGGTCAAAAATCGAAAATTGAATTGATAATCAGACGCTTGTTGAAGTATGAACCCATTCAATATATTTTTGGAAAGGCTGATTTTTATGGACTGATATTTAATGTTGGCCCACAAGTACTTATACCTCGGGGTGAAACTGAAGAGTTGGTCGATATGATCATTGCTAAGTATCGTGGGCAGAATCTAAAGATTCTGGACCTGGGCACGGGCAGCGGATGCATTGCCGTAACTTTACAGAAAAATATGCCTGATTCCGAATGTTGGGCTTGTGATATAACTCAGGAGTCTTTGGATATGGCACGGACCAACGCTGAATTGAACGGGGTAAAGGTTCATTTTTTTCGCTTCGATATTTTAGAAGAAGACCTTCCTGAAAATCTTCCTGATTTTAACCTCATGGTAAGTAATCCACCCTATGTAACTTGGTCAGAGCGTGTTTCGATGCCCGCCAATGTGCTGGATAACGAGCCTGACCTGGCCTTGTTTGTTCCCGATCACGATCCCTTGCTTTTTTATCGGAGCATATGTCACCTGGCATTGAAAAAACTGCTTGATGGAGGAACCCTCTTTTTTGAAATTAATGAAGCTTATGGAAAAGAAACAATTGAATTGCTTCAACAATCCGGATTTGAAAAAGTGGAATTATTCAACGATATTCATGGCAAAAACAGGATGGTAATAGGAACTTTGAACAAAAACAACAAGATAACATAGTTAAAGGATGAAACGCAGGGAATTTGTTGGTAAAACCCTTGCTGCTTTTCTGGCGGCTTTTGTGCCGCTGAGCAGCCGGGCCTTACAAACCGGCCAATATGAAAATTTTGCCGAGTTGGTGGAAACAAGAGGTTCGGATGGCCACGATATGGTGCTGGCAGCCATCGATGCCTTGGGAGGCATGGGCCGTTTCGTACAGCCGGGTCAAAGGGTTTTACTGAAACCCACGATGTGTTTTGCTGCTGGTCCCGATCAAAACAGAAATACCCATCCCGATTTTTTGATCCCGGTAATTAGGTTGTGCCAGAAAGCCGGTGCGGCTCATGTTTATGTTCTCGATTATTCGATCGACGAATGGAGATCGGTTTATAAAATGAGTGGTCTCGAAGATGCTGTAAAAACCACGGGCAATAAACCCCTGCCCGGAGCGGGCGATGATTTTTTTCCCTTTTCGGGTATTTGCTCCACCATCGATGGAAAGGATTTCAGGTTTCACCGTCAGGTTGAACAATGTGATGTAATTATCAACCTGGTTAAGGCGGGTATCGACAGCGTGGGAACACTCATGAATGGTAGGAACAATCTTTCAGGAATATTATGGGAAAGAGGTTGCGAACATGGTAAGCATTTGGAAGATAAAATGCTTGAGGTACTGACAAAGTATCGGCCTGTTTTAACTCTGATCGAAGCCACTACAGTGGTTGACTTGTCACATCAAGTGGAAAAAAAATTGGATTGTTTGCTTGCTTCTGTCGATCCTATTGCGGCTGATGTTTGCCTAGATGAAATACTAGGTATGGATTGCCATACAAGTACCTATTATTCAAAAGCAAAAAACCTTAACATCGGGGAGCCCAATCTCCTGAAAGTTTCCCGGCAAAAGATTTTCTTATAGAAGAACGGGTAAAGCATTATTTAATCACAATGTTGACAATCTTACCGGGTACAATAATTACTTTAACTATTTGCTTTCCTTCAAGGTATTTGTTGGCCAGTTCCGACGACAGGGCCGCTTTTTCGATCTCCTGCGCGGGCATATCAACCGGGAGTTCCAGCTGGAAACGGGTTTTCCCGTTGAACGAAACCGGGTACGAAAAGGTATTCTCAACCAGGTAAGCTTCATTTACTTCAGGGAAAGGTTGTTGGCCAAGCGACGGGGTATTCCCGTAAATAGCCCAAAGCTCTTCGGCCAGGTGGGGGGCAAAGGGCGCCAATACTTTAGCAAACGTTTCGGCCGTTTCGCGGGTAACCTTGCCAACCTTATAACAATGATTGGTAAAAATCATCATCTGCGAAATGGCCGTATTGAATTTCAACTCTTCAATGTCAGAACCAACCTTCTTGATGGTCTGGTGAAGTACCTTCAAGGTCTCTTTATCTTCGCCGCCATCGATAATATTGGCCGTATTGGCAAAGAAATAATAAACCCTTTTCAGGAAGTTGTACACTCCTTTCACCCCGGTATCGGTCCAGGGCTTGGTGGCATCGAGCGGGCCCATGAACATCTCGTACAGCCTGAGCGAATCGGCACCGTAGTTCGACACCACATCGTCGGGATTGACCACGTTCTTAAGCGACTTCGACATCTTGGCCACAATCTGCCTCAGCTCTTCACCAGTTTGGGTATGAAAATATTTGCCTTCTTTTTCTTCAACAAGGTCGGAAGTTACTTTTGAACCGGAAGCCGTTTCGTAGGCAAAAGCCAGGATCATGCCCTGGTTGAACAGCTTTTGATAGGGTTCATCGGTCGATACCACACCCAGGTCGAACAACACCTTGTGCCAGAACCGGCTGTACAGCAAGTGCAGTACAGCATGCTCGGCGCCACCCACATAAAGGTCGACCGGCATCCAGTAGTTTTCTTTCACCTTGCTGAAAGGTTCCTTGTCGTTCTTAGGATCGATAAAGCGAAGGTAGTACCAGCACGAACCCGCCCACTGGGGCATGGTGTTGGTTTCGCGCCTTCCCTTGCGCCCGTTGGCATCGCAAACCTGCAACCACTCACGCGCATTCGACAGGGGCGATTCGCCCGAGTCGCCGGGTTGGTAATTGTCGGTTACCGGTAATTCAACCGGCAGATCCTGATCCTCGACCACGCTTACTTCGCCATCTTCCCAGTGGATAATGGGGAAGGGTTCGCCCCAGAACCGCTGCCGGCTAAACAACCAGTCGCGAATTTTAAAATTAACGGTAGCCTTACCCAGGTTTTGTTGAACTAACCAGTCGATCACGGTTTTAATCCCATCCTTCTTGCTCATCCCGTTGATGTTGAGCCCCAATTCAGGATTAGCCGACGAGATGTACGCGCCATCTTCGGTCCAGCAGGCATCGCCTTTTAGTACTTTCTCGCGAAGTCCTTCTTCTGCTCCCGATGGGTCGAGGATGCAAACAATGGGCAAGTTGAATTTTTTGGCAAATTCGAAGTCGCGGGTATCGTGCGCAGGAACAGCCATGATGGCACCGGTACCGTAGCCCATCAGCACATAGTCGGCAATCCATACCGGTATTTTTTTGCCGGTAAGGGGGTTGATGGCATACCTTCCGGTGAAGACGCCGGTTTTCTCTTTGGCCAGTTCGGTACGGTCGAGGTCGCTTTTCAAGGCCGCGTCTTTTATGTAGTTTTCTACTTCTGACTTCTGGCCAGGAGTAGTTATATCGTTTACCCAGCCATGTTCGGGACTGATAACCATATAAGTTGCTCCAAACAGGGTATCGGGACGGGTAGTAAATACCCTGAGTTTTTTATCCAATCCTTCGAGGGCAAAATCGACTTCAGCGCCGGTCGACTTGCCAATCCAGTTGCGCTGCATGTCTTTCACCCCTTCAGGCCAGTCGAGGCCATCGAGGCCCGACAACAACCTTTCGGCATACAGGGGAATCCGCAGCATCCACTGTTTCAGGAAACGGCGTTCAACCTCCTTGGTGCCGCATTTCTCGTGCGAACCGTCGTTGAGCACCTCCTCGTTGGCACACACGGTTTTACAATGCTTGCACCACCACACCTGGGCGTTATCGTAATAAGCCAGCCGTTTCGATTCGATATATTTCTGTATGGCTACTTTGCCTGCTTTTTCTATTTCAACAGGAATGGGCAATTCGCTGATGGGGCGTCCTTTCTGTTGTTCGGAATCAAACCAGGTATTGTAAAGGCGGATGAAGATCCATTGGGTCCATTTGAAATAGGCCGGATCGGTGGTATTGATTTCACGGTCCCAATCGTAGCTCAAACCAAGCGATTGAATCTGGCGTCTGAAGGTATCACAATTCTTTTGGGTGGTGATGGCCGGATGGGTACCGGTTTGTATGGCATATTGTTCGGCAGGCAGGCCAAAAGCATCCCAACCCATGGGATGGAGCACGTTAAACCCTTTGGCCCTTTTGTAGCGGCAAACGATGTCGGTAGCAGTATACCCTT
>CAZSIK010000210.1:1519-2807 GCA_964606515.1 uncultured Prolixibacteraceae bacterium | reverse complement strand
CGAGACAGTAAAACTTCGGTTTGTTGAAATCAACCTCGCTGGCAAATACTTTGTTTTCGAGCCAGCTTTGCTGCCACTTCTTTTCAAAATCGCTGAAATTGTATTCCATTTTGAATGAAAAAATTAGGGTTTAACAATTTAGGTGGCAAAAATAGGAAAAAGAATATACCCAAGGGACATTTTAAGTAAAAACCTCGCTCAATACGTTCAAGGAATTGACTTTCCCGATTCCTTCAAAATGGATGGAATAATATTCGACGATTAAACCGAGCAGTTCCGACCGCGAGGCCCCGTTCAATTTCACTTGATCGAGATGGGCCGGATCGAGGCCCATAAGTTGTGAGAGTTGTTTCGACTGGTCGAGATCGGGCATTACCGGCAAGGAAGGCTTTAAGGCGGTAAATTGTCCTTGTTTCAGGTGGAACCAGGGAAGGGCTTCAGAATAATTGTTGTTTGGCCTGAATCCGAGATAAGCGCTCAGCTGCATTAAAAACCAAAGGTGAAAATTGGCAAATCCTTTCTCTGCAGAATCAAAAAACAATAGGGAATCGACAATAAAACCGAACAAAGCCGGATCGGATTCTTCGTTTTTGAGCACCTTATTCAACATTTCGGCTAGAAAAATTGCCACGACACTTTTCGCAACATGATAGGGAATGCTTTGGTACACTTCAACTATCCGGTATTCTTTTAATCTGTTGATTTCCTTACCCGGACGCAAATAGGCATCGATCTCGAGCAGGAAAAGGGGCTGAAACAAGCCAGTTTTATTTTTTGAACCCGCGCTGCGTATGCCATTGATAATGAACGATTGCCTTCCCGATTTCTCGGTGTACAAGGTCACGATCAGGCTGGTTTCAGAATACTTCACCTGATGCAAAACCAGGGCGCGTGTTTTTTGTATCATCGAATGAACATGATCTTGGAAACTTCCGATTGTTGCCCGTCTTCCGAGGCACAAAATACAAGGTACACCCCTGAATGTACCCGGTTCCCTGCCAGATCGGTACCCGGCCAAACCGCTTGTCCGCCCTGCGAAACCGTTTCATAAACCAAACGGCCCGAAACGGTGGTAATTTTCACATTGGTGTTGAACAGCAATCCTTTGATATAAATATTACCCTTATATTCCGGGCGTACCGGATTGGGGTAGGCATACACTTCGGTAAAGGCTTCATTGGCTTTTCTCGATTCGGTATGGTAGGCAATAAGCCCGTTTTCGGTACCAACATATAAAATCCCGTTTTCGCCGTCGTAAGCCAGGCTGGTGATGCTGTTGCTGAGCAGG
>CAZSIK010000210.1:0-1509 GCA_964606515.1 uncultured Prolixibacteraceae bacterium | reverse complement strand
ATTCTCGTTGGTGAAGTGAAGCAACTCGCGTGTCCCGTCGGCCGAAACCAGGTACAACCCCGATCCCACTGTGCCCAGCCATTTCTGGTTGGCCCCGTCGACTGCAATTGCCGTTACAATTTCAGTTTCGAGCAAGGGGTGATAAATGCCATCATTTAGATCCACAGCAGGTTGGTATCCGTAATATGGATTCTGTTCAAATACCCTTGAAGGATCGTTGTACACGATAACCCCTTTCGAAGTTCCAACCCAAATCCTTCCTTCGAGGTCTTCGGCAATATCGGACACATCGTTCATGCTTTGTATTCTTGGGGTGGTGCTGCTCATGAAATAGCTTTCCACATTGAGGTGTTTTTTTTGGACCCCGTCAGTTCCCATCACGTAAAGGCCATTGGTTTTCCCACGGGGCACGATCATCCACACCTGGTTGTTGCTGCTCACCATTACCTTGCCCACGTCGTAGTTGTTGGCAATTTCGGGCAGATAAAACGATTTCCAGGTTTTATCGGCTTTCAGGCAATGCAGGTTTTTATCGACCAGGGAGTTGCTTATCCAAAGATTCCCTTCCCCATACCGCCCACTCTTACAATGTTTGCTGAAGGATCGGATAAGGGAACCCGCATCAATGTGCTGTTCTGATGGGTATAATGTTGTTGGAACCGACCGTTTTCGAATTCAATGATCCCCTCTCCATAAGGCGAAACGAATACATGTTCTTTCTGGCCGGGAACAGGGGTTGAACATACGATGTCCGACATCTTCATCAGTTCAGGGGTATTGGTACGGTCGAAATAGTTCCAGGTTTGCCCGTCGAAATATTGCAGCAATGGTGGCTGATAGGTGTTCCCCCAGGATTTATTGTAGCCTCCCCGTGAAACCCAAAGCATACCGTTGCTGAAACTTAGATGGAAAATTCCGTTGTGCTTCGGACCCGCTGCTTCGATAAGGGAATATTGCCGGTTTTCGTACCGGATAGCCCCGTAATTTTGATCGGCAATCCAGATACGGCCCTGGGGGTCGATGGCCACGCTTTTGGGCGAAGCACTCATCTCGGGAAGGAGAAATGGATAGTTTTCGAGCCGTTCTTTCTGTTCGGTTTCTATCGACAAGAGGTCGACTTCGTAGTCGGAAGCGATCAACACCAAATTATTCTCCAGAAATTTCAGTTCGTAATAGGCATAAACCGGCCACCAGGCCCTGCGCCACACATCGTTTGCCTTTTTCCTGAACACCCTGTCGCCATAGTCGCTCCCTTCCTTTTTCTGAACGGCATATAACGAACCCTCGTGGAAATAGGTAAGCAGGTATTCGGCTATCGGGAGGTTCTCGTCGCTTACCAGGCTCCAGCTACTGAAATCGAGCAGGTTTGAAGCTAAGGGGGCCATCATGAGCCCGTTTGATGTGGCTGCATAAATTGACTGTTCATCGCTGGTGATGCAATTCACGTTCAGATACGAACCTTGTGGCCCGATGATGTAGGTATCTTTAACCTCGCGGCGCGACACATCG
>CAZSIK010000209.1:1389-8061 GCA_964606515.1 uncultured Prolixibacteraceae bacterium | reverse complement strand
TTAGAATTACTTTCTCGATTTCGTTTCCTGCCTCACCGGCAAGACATTGAAAAATGGCTGAATGTTCCGAATCGACCGGCAGGAGCATTGTTTTATTCTCCATACAAAGCTGGGTGATCAGATCGCCAGCAACAACAAGTGTTTCCTTGTTAGCCAGGGCGATTTGTTTCTTTGCTTTGATGGCGCTGATTACCGGCAGCAAACCCGAATAACCCACCATCGAAGCCACTACCATGTCGATGCTGTCCATTTGTACAATTTGCCGGAGAGCCAGGTCGCCGGCAAAAACTTTTATGCCCTTTATTTCCAATGCTTCGCTTACCTCATCGTATTTTTCTTCGTTGGCGATAACCACTGCATTGGGCTGAAAGCGTAAGGCCTGTTCGATCAGAAGGGCCGCGTTGTTGTTGGCAGTCAATACTTCAACAGAAAAAAGTTCGGGATTATTCCCGATTACCTCAAGGGTTTGAGTCCCTATTGAACCTGTAGAACCTAAAATGGCCAGTCTCTTCATGTCAGGAGTGTATTCAAAAATTGATGTATTGTTCAGGATCGAGTGCCATGCCTTTTCTCCACAATTCGAAATGCAGATGCGGTCCGGTGGTTAGTTCTCCTTCATTGCCCATGATGGCAATAACCTCGCCCGCTTTTACCTTTTCTCCTTGTTGTACCAGGATGCCTGAATTGTGTTTGTATACCGAAACAAGATCGTGTTTGTGTTGAATATGAACTACATATCCGGTACTGGTCGACCATTCGGCAAAAATAACCGTGCCATCGAGTACCGAATACACATTGGTGTCGAACCGGCCCACGATATCGGTTCCATAATGCCCCGGAGACGAGTTAAATCGGTTAATTACCACCCCGTTAATGGGCGGAAAAAAATTAATCCGGTCCATCTCGTCGAACGTTGCCGATTCGGAAAAATTAAAGCGGTACACATCGGGGCCGATTAATTTCTCGAAAATGGGTTCCTCGCTATTGTTTTTAATCTCGACATCATATTCGGCAAGTTTAAGCCCGGCTTCTTCCGACGAATCGGGAATAGTACCTGTTATAACACTGTTGATGTTTTCGATAAATCGATCTCGTTGCTCAATTTGGGCAATAAGCGAATCGACCATGATGCTGTTGTAATGAATGGAACGCCAAACCTGGGGCGATGGATAATCGGGCATATAGAGTTTTAATCGGGTGTAAAAAACCAGATAATAAGCCGAAGTGACCGATCCTGCAGCAATGAGAATAACCACAAGTAGTAACCGGACCCTGGAAACCGGAAACGACATCACCTCAATCAACTTTTCCCGGTCGTAAACCGAAAGCCGGTAGATTTTGACTATTTTTTTAAAGAATTTTACTCCTCTTGCCGTCATCTTGGTTTTTTGAGTCCGTCACAAAATTAAAAAGATTTGGGAAACTTTCAGGTTCCCCCTGTTCCGATAAAATGGTTTGTTAAAATGAATAAACCATTCCTGCCCGAAAGGTTTGATAAGGGCAATTTCTAAAACCGGTTTGGAATTCAACTTTACCTTTTATTTTTCTTCCAGCCTCGAGTTTTGACCGAAAGAGAAGCGGATCGTTATTGTTTCGCCCAAGGTCTCCTCTGATCCGGTAAGCATCGTAACCCGAATACCCTGAAAACTCGTTTGTAAGGCTGAAACATCCTTTTCTCAGGAGCAAAGCAAGGCCAAACATGGGCCCCTCGTCTTGTGAAACCTCAACCATGTTGGTTTGCCATACATAAAATCCGATCTGTCCTGAAATTCTTACCTGATCAAATAAATAGCCTTCAAGTGGAATGTTTTTACCGGCGGCAAGATAAAAATAATGAAGGGGAGCATCGGTATATCGTGCATGGGTACTCGAACCGGTGGTGGTTTTGGTGCTGTAGTTGAGCACAAGATCGGGAAAATAACGTTCATCCCTGAGTAGTTGCACATAGGTACTGATCCAGATATCGCCAGGTACGGTGGTCCAGCCCTGATCATCCCAATAGATTTGCCGCTGGTCTCTTACTTCATTTCCCATGTGAAACGTTTCAGTAGGGCAGGCCCATATCTCAACAGCGACCCTTTTTGGGGCAATGCACCAGTAGATGCTCAGAAAACTGTTCAGCACTGTATCGCCGGGCATCCAGTGATAGTGCGCCCCTACCTCGATATGGCTTTTTTCTTCAATAAGGGCCATTTCAGTAGAGGGAACCGGAAGTGCATTCGGACCCATGGTTTGCGGCGAAAATTGAAGCCAACGGTTTACATGGGTGCTGCCAAAGTCAGTCCAATCGTTTGTGGGGCGAGTTTGAGCTTCAAGCTGATACGTGCATAAAGCAAGCATCGAAATTATCAGGATTTTTATAGGGTTTAATCTATTTTTTGCGCTCATTGGGCATGTTTTACAGTCCGTTTTGCTTATCCATTTTTTCGTATGCAAGCATCCTTTCCGAAACCAGAAAAACCACCGGTTTGCCCGAGATGGGATTTAAACGGGTAACGACCACCGTATTATACACCTCTTCAATGGTATCGTAGGTGAGGACTTCGTTGGGAGAACCTATAATGTGCAGCTTTCCTTTTTTTAGCAGGAGCAGCGGGTTGCAATATTCCCCGGCAAGGTTAAGGTCGTGAATAATCATCAGCACCGTGAGATTGAGGTTGTGGTTCAACCTTTGGATTAAATTAAGCACCTGAACCTGATGGGTGATGTCGAGATGGGCCGTGGGCTCGTCGAGCAGAAGAAGGTCGGGTTCCTGGGTCAGGGCCCGGGCTATGGCGGCCAGTTGTTGTTCGCCTCCACTTAACTCGGAGAGAAGTTTATCTTTTAGATGAATAATGTCGGTTAATTCCATATACTTTTTGGCGATCGCATAGTCCTCGTCCGTATCAAAAAACTGAAAGGGTTTGTGATAGGGAATTCGGCCCAGGAGTACATAGTCTTCCAACGAGATATCGGTGGTCTCGATATTCTGGTTCACGATGGCAATCGACCGTGCTTTTTCCCTGATTTTCATCGAAGAAAACACCTTGCCGCTCAGCGCAATTTTTCCCGAGAGAACCGGAAGTTCTCCGCTAATGCCCTTGAAAAGGGTTGTTTTTCCTGAACCGTTTGGACCAACAATTCCGGCGAATTCTCCTTTTCGTAGCGAGAAGGAAACTTGGTCGAGATGAAATTTGTTTCCATAGCCACATACCAGTTTGTCGACTTTAAAGAATGGCTCCATTTTATCCCAGTTTATTTTTAAGGTTCGATCTGGCCGAAGCAAGAATAAAGAGGGTACCCCCCAATATCCCGGTAATTACTCCGATAGGCAACTCCCCAGGGGCAATAATGGTTCTCGAAACCGTATCGCATAAAATCAGGAAGGCTGCGCCGGTTATGTAAGAGCTAATGAGCAAAATCCTGAAATCGTTTCCCACGATGATCCGCAAAAGGTGTGGAATCAACAGGCCTACGAACCCGATAACACCGGCAACCGAAACACAAACCCCCGTGATGAGCGAAGCAATCAGGAACAGGAGCCTGATCGATAAATCGGTGTTGATTCCCAGGTTTTTTGCCTTGCTTTCGCCAAGGCGTAAAGCATTTAAAGGTTGAATGAAAAACAGTGAAGCCAGCAGTCCCAACAACGAAACCACCAAGGCGTATTGAATCAGTTGGGTATCGGGTTCATCCAACGAGCCCATCATCCAGAACACGATGCTGTGCAGGTTTTCGGCAGTGGTGGTGGCCATCATGAGCATCATGGCCGATGAAGCCACGAAACTAATCATCACCCCGATCAGCAACATGTGTTGCATTTTGATTTTTCCTTGCCGGGCTCCGATATAATAAACAAGCACGATGGTAAGCAAAGCCCCGGCAAAGCCAAGCAAGGGCATTGTGAACGAACCCAGGGTTTGGTGAAGGCCCAACACGATGGCCAGTGTCACTCCAACGGCGGCTCCGCCCGAGATCCCTAAAGTATAAGGTTCTACAAGCGGATTTTTGAATATTCCTTGAAGCAACACTCCGGCTAAACTAAGTCCTCCTCCCACGGCAATGGCAAGCAAGATTCTCGGCACCCTGATTTTGGTCAGGACCAGATAGGCCATTTGATCGCCTTGCTTGGAGAAAATTTCTGGTAAATCGTGAAGGGATATCGGAATTTCACCCGAAACCAACGATAAAAGGATGGCTCCTACCAAAATAAGCAGAAAAATCAAGAGGAGCGCGAGCCAACGGATAATCCTTTTATTCATTTGCTCTCTTATAAGAAAAACAATATCAGGTATATTGTCAAGCAGCCTGTAAAAAAACCCGCGATGACCCCGCCAAGGGTTTGCTGGCCAAGAAATAACCTGGCCGTCCCCACGATTCCGGCAAGCAGGATAAGAATCACCACCGGCCAAAACAGGTTGATCCCGTATCGGAAAAGCAGGGCTAAAGCGCTTCCGGTAACCAGACCAATCCCCACCGTGTGCCCCGAAATTTTCCATTTAAGGGAAAGAAGAAACAAGAACACAAGAATAAGGCTGATGCTCAATAGATAAACCCGGAACAGGTTGGGGGCAGGAAGCCTCGATAAGAGCTGAGAACCAAGGAATATTGAGAAAGCAGTAAAAAAATAGGGTAAAACCCTGTCTTTCTTTTTTGCTAAATTCAGATTGTTCCGTAAGTTCAGCGTCGATATCAAGATAAACAAAATGGGCAGAATGCATGAGGTGAGTAGTACTATTGAGTAAATCAATAGTTTAAGCCGTTCGCTCAGTATCGCGGTGCCGGGAATGTATTCCATCATGATCCACAAACCCAGGGTGGGCATGAAAAAGGGATTGAAAATTATCGATATTCCCTGGGCAATGAATTTCGCAGCTTCTGTTGGTGCGTGATATGGTTCTTCTTGCATTATTTCAATTCTTTTCTTAAGCGGGCCACCTGAATATTTAATTGCTCCCTGTATTTGGCCACAGTCCTTCGGGCAATAGGAAATCCCTTTTCTTTCAGGATTATGGCCAATTGATCATCGGTTACAGGTTTCTGTTTATTCTCGGCATTGATCACGTCCTGAAGTATCTTTTTTATTTTTCGGGTCGAAACTTCTTCTCCCGATTCATCCTGGATCGATTCAGAAAAGAAATATTTCAGGGGATAAATACCGAAGTGGGTTTGAATGTACTTGCTGTTCGATACCCGCGAGATGGTTGAAATATCGAGACCGGTTTCTTCGGCGATATCTTTTAGGATCATGGGTTTAAGTTTGTTCTCATCCCCATCGACGAAAAATTCTTTTTGATATTCCAATATCGAGTTCATGGTTATCAGTAGGGTTTGATGCCGCTGCCGGATGGCATCGATAAACCATTTTGCATTGTCAAGTTTTTGTTTTACGAAGAGCACGGCGTCCTTCTGTTCGCGCGATTGGTTTTTCCGGTTTTCGCTGTAGGCTTTCAGCATGTTGGCATAATACCGGCTGATTTTCAGATCAGGGATGTTACCATTGGTAAGGTACACCGATAAATCGCCATTGTTGTTTTCAAGGATGAAATCGGGCATGATGGTTTGGTTGGCCTTGTTCAACGGGTTGCTGTACGAACTGCCCGGTTTTGGGTTCAACCTCACCACCTCTTCAATGGCTTCTTTAAGTTCTTCTTCGGTTATGGACAGCCGAAGCATTATTTTTTCGTAGTGTTTCTTGGTAAATTCATCGAACATCTCGCCAATCAACCTGATGGCATTTTGTGTGGCTTCGGTTTTTTGCTGTTTTTTCTGAAGCTGGATCATCAGGCACTCTTTCAGGTCGCGGGCACCAATTCCGGGGGGATCAAGGTCTTGTACAATTTTTAGAATGCGCACCATTTTACGGTCGTCCACATCAATGTTGGCGGTGAAGGCCAGGTCGTCGACCATCGATTCAAGATCGCGGCGCAAATACCCATCTTCGTCGATATTGCCAATAATGTATTCGGCAAGCTGGTGCTCCAGTTCATTAAGGTCGAGCAAGCCCAGCTGTTCGATTAAAAATTCGTGAAAAGTAACTCCTATCGAAAATGGGATGTCTTCTTTCTTGTCGTCTTTCGAATAATTCGAAACCCGGTATTTATACGAAGGCTCATCGTTGATGTAATCTTCGATCGATATCTCGGTATCCTTGCTTTCAGGGGCTTCTTCGCGACTGTCGTTCTCGTCGTTGCTTTCGTTTTTATCAATTTCCAGCACCGGATTTTCTTCAATTTCTTTTTTAATCCTCTGTTCAAGCTGAATTGTAGGCAGTTCAAGCAGCTTGATCATCTGGATTTGCTGGGGCGATAATTTCTGTAACAGCTTTTGTTGTAATGTGATTTTTTGTCCGGCCATGTTTTTCATTCCTGTTTTACGCCATAAAAATAGGAAAAATAAAAAGAATGGAACACGTGGATGAGAGAAGATGCGCTCTTAATTATAGTAGGGCCTCAGGCTTTACTGAATTGATTATTGACAATTAGGACACAAGACACAAGATGCAAGACACAAGACACAAGATGCAAGACACTAGACACTAGACACTAGACACTAGACACTAGACACAAGACACTAGACACTAGACACAAGACACTAGACACTAGACACAAGACACAAGACACTAGACACAAGACACTAGACACAAGACACTAGACACAAGACACTAGACACAAGACACTAGACACAAGACAC
>CAZSIK010000209.1:0-1289 GCA_964606515.1 uncultured Prolixibacteraceae bacterium | reverse complement strand
CAAGACACTAGACACAAGACACAAGATGCAAGACACAAGACACAAGATGCAAGACGCAAGACGAAAGACACAAGACGAAAGATGAGACCGGAAACTGAAGACTGAAAACCAAAAGCACGGAAAGAATAGCCGCATTGCGGCGACACTATGGTAGCAAAACGACAAGACCGGTAGTCAGCAAAGCCGCATTGCGGCGATATTATGGTGGCAAAAAGGGTAAAGCATTCTGCGTAAATCAGCGCAATCTGCGGGAAAAGGAAAAAGGAAAGCTCGTCCTGCTAGACCTGCACTCCCTTCCCAGGTTGCACATGCCTCCTGTCGTAATTGTCCTGGACGTCCTGCTAAGGACAAAAGTTTGGCGCAAAGTTCCTGCTTTCCGCGGAAATATGCGCCATCTGTGGAAACTATGCTTTTAAAATTCGCAATTCTTTGGGGTCCGGGCAAAGGCGATCACGTCGCGGATGTTGCCCATGCCGGTAAGGAAGGTGATCAGGCGTTCGAAGCCCAAACCAAAACCACTGTGAGGCACGGTGCCATAGCGGCGGGTGTCGAGGTACCAATCCATTTCTTTTTTGGGTATGCCCATTGCATCCATCTTGGCTTCCAACACATCGAGCCGTTCTTCGCGCTGTGAGCCCCCGATGATTTCACCGATCTGCGGGAAAAGTACATCCATAGCGGCCACGGTATTCCCGTCGGGATTTACTTTCATATAGAAAGCTTTGATTGCGGCTGGGTAATTGATCAGGATTACCGGTTTTTTAAAATGGGTCTCAACCAGGTAGCGCTCGTGCTCGCTCTGGAGGTCGGTTCCAAATCCTTTTACTTCGTATTGGAACTTGCCTTTTTTGGCTGGTTTCGAGTTTTTAAGAATCTCGATGGCCTCGGTATAGGTGAGTCGAACGAATTCGTTATCGGCAACGAATTTTAATTTTTCGATCAGTTCCATCGACCGTTGGTCGGTAGGTTTGTTTTTTTCTTCTTCCTGTTGGCGTTGGCTCAGGAATTTGAGGTCGTCGATACAATGATCGAGGGCATAACGAATCAGGTATTTCAGGAATTCCTCGGCAAGGTCCATGTTGTCGTTCAGGTCGTAAAAAGCCATTTCAGGCTCAATCATCCAGAACTCGGCAAGATGGCGCGAGGTATTCGAGTTTTCGGCTCTGAAAGTAGGCCCGAAAGTATATATTTTCGATAAGGCCATCGCGGCAAGTTCACCCTCGAGCTGACCCGATACGGTGAGGTTGGTGGCTTTTCCGAAGAAATCCTGACTGAAGTCGATTTTGCCT
>CAZSIK010000208.1:0-8071 GCA_964606515.1 uncultured Prolixibacteraceae bacterium | reverse complement strand
GCTTTTGCCACTTCAATTTTTTCAATCGTGTTCAACTGGCATCCGGGAACTTGTTCGCCGTCGCGCAATGTGGTGTCGAAAATGTACAACCTGTCGCTCATGGTTTTCTTTTTATATGAGGTTACTAATTAAAAAAGCCATTCTCTTTACTGAGAATGGCTTACTATTTATTTCTTTCATTTATATACATACCATCCTCAGCTCGAAGTTCCGAGAATTAGAATACCTAGTAGGCTAATCAATGATATGTTTATACTTTTTTTCATTTTTCAAATACGATTCGTTGGCAAATATGGCAATATTTTTTAAAAATCAAAGAAAAATGGTCTTAATGTTTTAATTGGGGCATTTCCCTTCTTTGTATGTTAATGAAATGTTAATGTTAATGAGGTTTTCTTCTTCCGTAACTTCAAAATCAACTTTTTGTATTTTCTCCATGTCTTGGAGGATGTTCCTTTTTGCTTCCTCAATTTTAGAAAGGTCGGTGGGCACTTCGATTGTTGCCGTCTCGCTGTTAAAATATCCTTTCACCGTATAGGTTTGGTTGGGAGCCAGCCAGAGGTTGCAGGTACCTTCGGTGAATTTGAATTGGGTCCAGGCTTCGTCAATCTCTTTTCTTTTGAATTCACCTCCCATCGAAGGGGCAGAACCAAAGACCGATCCAGGGCAAAATGCAGCTACTGTTATTTGATAAAGCTTAAGGCCTTCTTTTGGTTGCGCGGTGAGGGTAAATTCGCTGCCACAAAAGTTGCTCAGATTGGCCTCTGCGGGTTCAATTGTGTATTGGGCATCTCCCTTGAATTTTACCAAAACTGAACTCACTGTCGATGGGTAATAAAATGCACCGGTATTGATTGTTAAAGGCAACGTGGAGAACACGATCATGCCCTTGTTGATCTCTTCGTTGTTGATCCATAACGAATAATCAATGTTTCCCGTACCGTTTCTATCCTTGTTTTCCTTTACTTTGAAATTGATGCCTGACACGCATTTGATCATATCGTTGGCCTGGGTAACGGGGAACCAGGATGAGGATTGATTTGAATAATTCAATTGAATGCTGCGCGAGAGTGAAAAGGTTTCTTTTCCCCATATAAAACCTTCAATTCCCCAATTGTTTATTAAAACTGAACTTCCTGTAAAATGGTCGGCTGAAAGGGTTCCTGATAATGATTTTGATTTTGGACTTACCATTCCGTAATAGGTTTTTCCATTTTGGAAGCTGATTTGTTTGGTATAATTCCATTCATTTCCAAGAAGATCATTGTTGAACAGGAGGTCGAAAGGTTCGTCGCCAGGATTTTGCAACGATTTCAATCCCATGCTTGTAATTACATCGATGCTGAAATCGTATTGGCCAATTTGGGTAATTGTAATTTCAGAAGGGAAAGCAAAACCACTTTGGTCCTCCAGCACAACATTCACAATACATTCAAAAGGATCTGCTTCTGAAAATCCGAACTGGGGATCGAGTGCCACTTCGACCCGACCCGAGCTGGTAGTGTAAGTGGTGTTTTTTTTGCCTTCAAAATCAACTACTTTATCACTCCGGTCTCCCGAAATAAAAAGTTGTACTTCTTTTCCAGTTATATAATTCCCAGTCGATTTATCTTTGATGTGGAAGGTGAGTTTAGTGTCGAAAACATTCATGTCCAACATCAGAAAAGATATTTTCTCACCTGTTTCTTTGTTGTTGAATGGATTGGTAAATAGATCTTTACATCCTGTAATGATAAGGATGAGCGAAATGATTGTCAAGATATTAATACTTTTTATTCGGTTCATTTTTTTCGGGATTTGCGTTTTTACAAAATTTTATACGAAATACTGAGTTTCAGTACCGGAAAGAGGTAGTAATGTTTACTTTGACTTTCCATTAAGGCTTCTCTTCCAAAACTAGGATTTGAAGTAGGAGCAAGTAACCCATCAGATTGAACAGCTATATCGGGAGCGCCTTGATAAAAAGCGCCTAGCTCGAATGCCAAGGCAAGGTTTTTTTCCTTCCCCAATGGTTTGCCAACCCCTATTCCCAGATAGGGAGATATTTTTAAAGCAGGATCAACGGAAACATCGAAGGTGCCGATCTTCTCCTTGTCAACAAAAATATCTCCGTAAGGCATATCTTTGTTCGCGTGTCCTGCAATATCGAGGTTGAAAAGGTTGTAGGCCAGTCCTGCTGTGGCAAAAAAGGAACTCCCCAGATAATAATCGAATAAAGCGGACACAGAACCTAATTTGAGATGGGCATTGGCATCGTAGTAGACATCATTTTCCTCGAAATCGAAATCGAAACTGGTTCCGAAGGTTTCAAATCCCAAACGAACATCCATTTTGGAGTTAAAACGCACTACTACATCCCCTCCCAATCCAACCGTGGATCCTTTCAAGGCCAAACCGATATTGAACTGCGCAATGCTTTTTTGTGGCCAAAAGGAAACAGCTGAAAATGCAATTAGAACGACGATTACTTTTATTTTCATCTTAAGGCGAATAAATTTGAAAGAATAACAATACTCCACAAAAATAGTTCTATTCGCTAAACTATAGCTTCTTTTCGGTTAGAAACTTCCAATATCTTTTGGGAAGATGTTGTTTGTGTACTTTGAGGTTAAGCCGTTCCCTGATTGTGATTTTTCGACAGTATTCTTTCCAAAGGTTTTGATAATGAAGTTCTTCTTCTTGTAAGGCATCCAGGGGAAGTGTCCCATCGATTTGATTGAATATTTTCCCTGAAATTGTAATTTCTTCAATGTTTGTTCCATTAAAAAAAAAACCATAATCCCGTTTTACATCGTATACAATCCAGTGCTGGTCGGTAAAACGCTCTTTGAAGTGTTTGGTGACCATGAACAACACATCGTAATCGGGACGGATTGCTGAAAAATAAATATTGTCGAGGGTTTTTTGAAAGCGCACGAACTGTAATACCCGCATGGCTTCGCGGGTTACCAAACGGGCTGCTTTCCGCACAGCAAGTACGTCAATGTTGGAGAAGTTACTTTCGATGGGAACTGGAGAAGAAAATGCCAGACGGATAAATCGCAAGAGGTGGGCTTCGATTCCGGCCTGTCTGGAAAGAAAAGCTAAATAAGGGAGTTGATCGAGTTGTTCTGAAATTTTATTTTGCAATCCTTTCCATACCCTCTCGGAACGGAGAGAATTGGTAGGTACAAAAATGAGTTCTTCCGACAAGCGGTGTTGATAATAAGAATCTGGCATAATGTGTTCCGGATCAATTTTTTGTTCGTAACACCAAAACACTACACTCAAAAATCCCTCAAAACTTCCATCGTAAACCAAGGTCATAATTGCTTATTGTAAAATGGGTGAGTTTTCAAGGCAAAGGGCGCTTTGTATCATTGAGGCCTGATCAAACAAGGGAAGCGATAGCTGTCCGAAATCATTGTTTTTCAAGGTTGCTTGTCCGGATTTTAGAATCTTTCGCTTTATTAACTCTGCCGACTGGTCGAAGGTGGCAACAGGAAGTTCTCTGTTTTGGATGAAATATTGAGCCCGTTTCATAACCACACCTATCTTTCTGAGATGCTCACTGTTGAGTTTGTTGAACCGACGTGCCTGCACGATGCGCTGAGCCGATTGAACCCCAACTCCGGGTATCCTGAGGATCATTTCATAATCGGCGCTGTTGATGTCAATTGGGAAAAGGTGGAGGTTGCGCAGGGCATAGGCTAATTTGGGATCAATTTCAAGATCGAGAAAAGGCTGTTCGTCGGAGAGGATTTCATCAGCTTTGAACTTGTAGAATCTCATGAGCCAATCGCTTTGATATAAACGGTTTTCACGCACCAGGGGAGGTGTCTTTAAGGCAGGTAGCCGTTGGTCGTATTCGTTTACCGGTAGGTATCCTGAGTAATATACCCGTTTTAGCTTTTGTTCTTCGTATAAGTCCGAGGCGAGGGATAGAATCTGACGGTCGTCTTCGGGAGTCGCCCCTACAATGAGTTGGGTACTTTGGCCGGCAGGGGCAAATCCCGGTGCAGAACGGAATTTCTTTTTTTCTTCTTTGGCAACGATGATGCTGTTCTTGATAAAACCCATGGGTTTTAAGATGTTGGCATGGTCTTTTTCCGGTGCCAGTTTTTTTAATTCTGGGTTTGTGGCAATTTCAACATTGACACTAAGACGGTCGGCGTAAATCCCTGCTTCCCTGATCAATTGATCGCTGGCCCCCGGAATGGCTTTCAGGTGGATATACCCGTTGTAGCGTTCTTCGAGCCTGAGTTTTTTGGCCACCAAAGTCATTCGTTCCATCGTGAAGTCGGGGTTTTTTACCACCCCTGAACTTAGGAATAATCCTTCGATATAGTTTCTGCGATAAAATCCGATGGTGAGGTCGACCAGTTCTTGCGGTGTAAGGGTGGCCCTGGGACGATCGTTGCTTCGCCGGTTAATACAATAGGCACAATCATAAATGCAATGGTTGCTCATAAGCACTTTCAACAAGCTGACACATCGGCCATCTTCGGTGAAACTATGGCAGATTCCGCAATTATAACTATTTCCAAGTGTGCCGGTGCTGTTTTTGCGGTTGCTGCCGCTCGAGGCACACGACACATCATATTTGGCCGCTTCGGCTAAAATTTTTAGTTTTTGTTCGGTTTGCTCATTCATTCCAGTTTTGTTTCGTAACTTTATAACGAAAATACTAAATATATTAGCTTTATGAACAAAAATTACCAAAAATATTAGTATGGTTTTTCTTTCTCAGAATATCAGAAATTTAAGGCGGGAGAAAAGGATGACCCAGGAAGAATTTGCCAAAGCACTTGGTGTGAAACGTTCGATGATTGGCTCATACGAAGAGGGTAGGGCTGTTCCCAAACCTGACTTACTGATCAGGATTGCAAGCCTTTTGGGAGTAAGTGTCGATGAATTAATGAAAAGTGACCTTCCTGAAAAGGGAGGGGCTGTTGGTGGGAACCCGAAATCAGGCTTTAAAATACTGTCTACAGTGGTTACTGCTGATGAACGTGAGCGGATTGTTCTCGTGCCCGTAAAAGCTTCGGCCGGATACCTGAATGGCTATTTCGATCCTGAGTATGTGGGGCTCTTGCCCCATTTTTCACTACCGGTTCCTGAACTTTCTGCCGAACGCACCTACAGGGTATTTCAAATTCAGGGCGACAGCATGTTGCCTGTTTTGCCCGGATCCTATGTTTTTTGCGCTTATGTTGAAAGCCTGGATGAACTGAAGGAAGGGAAAACTTATGTGTTCATCACTTCCGATGAAGGTATTGTGTACAAAAGATTGTATATGGGTAACCCTGCGAAACACGAACTTATACTTAAATCAGATAACCCTGAGTACGAGCCTTACCCTATTGCTTCAGACAGTGTCATCGAAATTTGGCGGGCTATTGGCTATCTAAGTTTTGACTTACCTGGCCCTGAGGAAGGTACCCTACGACAGCTTGCCAGCCTGATCAAAAAATCGACTGGTATTTAATGGAGCAATTCAATAAGAACATTGTGGGCCTATTTTCTTTTTGATTTTTTCAAGCGTGGAGATTCCTCCATTAATATTGCTTGCAGATTTTAGCATCGAAAGTTCAAATATAGAATAATCAATTCCTTCGCCCACGGTAACAGTCTTGTTTAATTGAATTGTTTTGTTTTCAAGATATAAGAATCCATATCCTTTCCCTGTTAAATTCGGAACTGCACCATTTGTTGGGAACGGGCCATTAATCGGGTACACGGCAAATTCGGAAAAATCGCCATTCTTTTCAACTAAGTTGCCCTTGAAGTTCATCGTGTTTCCTACGATGAAGGTGTCGCAGCTATTACCAAGATAATATCCTTCCATTTCCTGCCACATGTGAAAATACTCTACAAGGTAAAAATCGGCATTGCTTCCTGTCCAGGTGAGTGTAAAGGATGCGCCCTTTGGAACAGTATCGGGGGCAGAGATGGATAGTGACTTTATTGTGTCGGGAACTGATATTGAGCCGTCAAGGGATCCTAAGTTGGTGTTGATACTAATTGACAATGGACTAAATTTGGGCTCAGGTAGGCTGTCGATCCAGATCCTGTCATCGTGAAAAAACCTGATCTCACCTTCATTAAAATAGAAGCAATTCGGACTATCGAAAATTTGATTGGCAATTTTAAGATGGGTTACTGAAGGAATGGGATTTCCAGTGATGCTACCGGAAACCTCAACGCTGGGTACTTTTATCCTTTCCCAGTTGGGGGCTCTTCTGCCGGTATAATAGTGTTTAACATGGATAATTGCAGAAAAAGTTTGGTATCCTTCATCATTTCTGCATGAATTAAACAAAGCTAGCAGAATCAGGAAAATGATAGGTTTAATAAGATTTTTTTTCATGAAAAGCTTTTTTATTGATTTATTAGTTCATTGAAAATGAATTATATTCAAATGAATAAATGTACTATATTTTTTTAAATGTTGAATCAAAATAAAACTTGCCTTTCGAAAATTAACAGAGCCCACGTAAAGGAGCTATTCGATAGATCCATGTAAATTTTTGAATAGAAAAATGTCGGAAGAATAATTGGATTTCATTTTTATCGCTGCTATTAAATTTCAAGTGATATTGTATAAACAAAACAAGAGTTGTACCTTTATTAAGTTTTGTTTAATCGATGGATATCGATGTTTATCTATTGCAAAATCATCGTAAAAATTCGGTTAAAAAATAGTAAGTCAACTTAATACCCCGCAACATGAAAAAGTTATTTCTTTTGATTTCTTTATTAATTTTAACTTTTTTTCTTTTTGCCAATAAGAATCCTCATGGAAAGGAAAGAGCAATTAAAGCTGCCATGGTTCAGTACTCCCGGTCGAAAGGAATTGATCTTTCAAATAGGGCCCAACCCAACCCAAAAATAAAGTTTGAAAAGAAACAGAATGATACCACTACCTATTATGCAATAGGTTTCGAAAACCGACCTGGGTTAGTGTTTATTTCGGCTGGAGGTGAAGATGACCCTGTGATCGGGATGACCGAAACCAGCGAATTCGATACTTTATCGATGCCTCCAGGCTTGAGAGCTCTTTTGCGATCGCATGAAAAAAGTGCATTATGTCGGTTGAGAACGAAAGACCTTCAGCAAAAATCGGCTTCACTTTTCCCTGAAAATAATATGATGGGTGAGCAGGGAGGTTCAGGCAATTATAACGAGGTAAACTCATATTCATTTTACGATACCATAGGACCATTACTCACCACGAAATGGGGACAAAGTGCTCCTTATAACTGGCTTTGTCCCAGATTGGATAAGGGTTTCTATACCTGTAAAACCATCGCGGGTTGTGGTCCGGTTGCCATGGCCCAGGTGATGCGCTATAATGAATATCCTGCTGAGTACAATTGGGGAAATATGCCCAACAGCATCAATTCAAACAATTGGGACATTGCCAACCTGATCCTCGATTGCGGCGACTATGCCGATGCGAACCACGGTTGCAGTTATACCGAGACTTATCCCTGGGATATTGATAATGCTTTGCGGCAATTGGGTTATTCTGAAGCGAAGTATGTGGATGATATTGATGATAATTGCCGACACGAAGAATATATCCGAAAAATCAGGGACCAGATTCGCGATGGATTTCCTGTAATTGTTGATGGTTACGAAGAATGGAATATTGCCGATTGGCACCTTTTTGTTCTCGATGGTTATACCGGCCAGGAATTTGAAGAGTTAGCCTATTTCCATATCAACTGGGGGTGGCAAGGCAATTACGATGGCTGGTACAGGTTAAACAGCAGCAACCCCCCGGGTGATCCTGGTCCTTACAATTACAATCAGGGAGTTACCCACCTGATCAAACCTCCAGGTTTAGTAGCACTAAATATCCCGGAAACAGAGTCAACTGTAAGATCATATTACGAGTTTCCCATTGCATGGCAAGCTTTTGGTAGGGCAGCAGAGCTTGACAGCGCTATGATTACCCTCGATATTGTTGATTACCGTCAAAAAAGTAATATCAGTAACGATTTAAATACTGTTGTTTACAAGGTGGCCAATCTACCGGGAAATAATCTTTTATGGGCAAAGCTTAAAACCCCTCTCATCCTTAATA
>CAZSIK010000207.1:0-8106 GCA_964606515.1 uncultured Prolixibacteraceae bacterium | reverse complement strand
CAAGGAAACCGTATTTGCCATCAAACACAACATAACTTCCAACTACGATGGAGATACCGACTCGAACCATTGGTTGGTGATGCTCGGGATGCGTGAACAATCGTTCAGTCCTTACGGTAAAGGTTGGGGTGGTTGCACCGTCGACCCAAGGCTGTACAATGCTTACGAGGCAGATGATGTTCGTAAAACCGCTTCGATCATCGGGATTGCAGAAGAAAATCTCGATTTCGACAACAAAGGGCAACGCGAATATACCGGGTATTCGAACAAAAAATACACTCCGCTGAGCATGCCCGACGGAAAAGACCTTTCGGAATTCAATGGCGGCACCAACTTCATGATCAGCCAATTTCAGGATTACGTGGCCCTGCGTTATGCCGATGTATTGTTGATGGCTGCTGAATTAGGAAGCGCCAATGCACAAACCTATTTCGACGAAGTACGCGCCCGCGCCGGTTTGACCAGCAAAGCAGTCAATGCTACAAATCTGCTGGAGGAACGCAGGCTTGAATTTGCGTTTGAGGGAATCCGTTATTGGGATGTATTGCGCCAGGGCATCGACAATGCTGCCAACATTCTGGCCCACTCAACCACCGTATTGAATGGCGGTGTAGACACTCCCAAGACGATTAAGAAAGAAAATATATTAAAAACCAAAGGCTTGCAGATTATCCCACAAACACAAATCAATTTGTCGGATGGGGTATTGAAGCAGAATGAAGGTTGGAAATAATCTAAACAGCAACAATTATGAATACAAATAGATTTAAAATATTTGCCGCTCTGCTGGGCTTGATCGTGGTTTTCGCCGCATGTCAACCCGAAGAGTATGAACTTGGGACCATCCTGTCGAAAAACGACCTGAAATTCAGCATTACCCAAGACCCGACAAACCCGAACCTTATTATTCTTGAAAGCCAGACCCCGGGCGCTGCCCCACTCTGGCAAACCCCCATGGGGCGTTCAACCCGGATGAAAGATGAGGTAAAAATACCGTTCGCAGGAAAATATGCCTTTATTTACGGGGTGACCAGCGCCGGTGGTTATGTACAGGCCGACACCATTTTCCTCGATATCGCAACCAATAACCTAAGCTATGTGAACGATCCATTATGGACCAACCTGACCGGTGGCGTTGGGCATGAAAAAACTTGGCGATTGGATTATGGAAAGTATGGTATCGCAGCAGGTCCATTAACTTACTGTGAACCTCAAACAACTTGGATTGAATGGCAATCTGGTACTGCAAAAATAGGTTGGGCTCCTTCTTGGAGTGATAATTCATGGATTATTGAAGAAGCTGATACTGCAAGTCGAATGACATTCAGCCTAATTGGAGGTGCTTTTTTACGAACCCATAAAATTACAGAAGGTGTTGACGAATCGGGGACTTTCTTTCTAAATACTGTAAATCATACAATTTCGACCACTGATGCAACCATTCTTCGTTCCAATAACTTTATTGCAAATGCTTCAAATTGGAACAACGATTTGGTGGTATTGGCATTAACTGAAAATCAATTGATGATTGGTGTTCGACGCACAAACAGTGAAGGTGATTATTTATATGCATGGAATTTCGTCTCAGAAGAATACGCAAAAAACTACGTGCCCGCCGATCTGCCCGATCCGGAACCAACCTTACCATCCGGATGGAAAGACGACATTTCAAAAAATGTTACTTATGCCATCAAGTGGGTCTTATCGCCCGAAACACCATTTAACTGGTGCAATCTCGACGGATCATTTATGAATGCATGGAATGCAGTTACCGATTATCCCGATTGGACTGGATTTAACGCATCTGTACCTGCTTCTTATGCCAGCTTTTCTTTAACGCTTAATTCAGAAGATAATTCTGTAGCATTTATTGCTCCTGACGGCACAACACAAGCCGGCACTTATGAACTTGATGAAAAAGGTATTTATACATTTACCGGTGTCAAACCAAGTTTCAACATTTGCTCGTGGGTTAATCTGAATACAACTGCAGAAAACCAATGGCGTATTATGCAGGTTGAGAAAAATGCTGCCGGAATGGTTACCGGCATGTGGGTTGGCGCCCGTGATGCTGTAAAATCTGAATACATGGCCTTCCACCTGGTACCCCAAGCTGCTGGCGGAGTCGATCCTATTGAAGCAGCGAAAAAAGTAATTATTAAGGCGCTTTGCGGAACAAGTTCCAAATCTTTTAAAATGTCTGATACTTGGTTCGTCGACTGGTGTGCAGCTGACTATACAGGAGGCTGGACAAGCGCAGCAACATTTGCTGACTTTACAAGCAATACCTGGCTTTGGACCGAAGAAGTTAAACAATCAATTCAAGAGCCACGGTTAACATTTAGTGTGAGCGGCAGTGTTGTGACTTGCACCAAAACACAGGATGGCGTGACTACTTCTTCCACAGTAACAATCGATCCGGAGAATAATACAATTACAATGGATATGGATTTGATAAAACCCGGCGGAGCTGCTAATTGGTTACCTTCGCTTGGTCCAACCTGGAAAATCTGCAGAAACGAACTCTCTGTAATTGATACCGATGGTTTGTGGCTGGGAATTCCTAATCCTGGAAAGGAAGCTACCGAAACAGTAATTTTTCACTATGAAGTAGCCAATTAATTGGTTACAGTTCAATAAATACAGGCTGCCAATAATTAATGAAAATAATTATTGGCAGCCTTTTCTAATTTTGAAATAAAACTTAAAAACAGCTTATGAATCTTCGATTTCTGAACATTTTCGCAGTCTTACCCCTTTTTTTCTTGCTGTCGTGCGAAAACGACAATTCATTAAATGTAAGTACATCAACAATCAATTTTGAAGCAGAAGGTGGTAGCCACACATTTACCATTGCCACCGATGCCGAAAACTGGTCCATCGATAACCCGGCTCCCGACTGGATTATCCTGACGAAAAATGCCGGAGATGCAACAGATACAACCATTCAAGTGTCGGTAAATTCAAAAACCATACAATTCAGATCCGACACCCTTTCCATTACAGCCGGTAATGCCGGACCAAAAACCGTTATTGTTACTCAAAAAGCTTCGGCTTATCTTTATACGATGAACTGCAATTCCAGCCAATTGGATTTTTCACGTGTAGCTGGTACCCAGCAATTTGATATTGTCACAACAGCCCCCCAATGGACAATTACTTCAAAAGTCAATTGGATCACAATCGACCACTCAACCGGAACCACTCCAAATGCAAAAATATCAGTTACTACAACCAACAATTCAACAGGAAAATCAAGAGCCGATACCCTATTCCTGACCGCTCAATATACCCCGACCGTTGTCATTGTTGTTACTCAGTCGGGCGACCTTTACCCCTCGCACAACACCTCGCCACAACCGGCCGATGCAACCGGCATGGGGAGTACGGCCATACAATTGGCCAAAAACATGTTTGCCGGATGGAACATGGGAAACTCTCTTGAAGTTCCCGGGAGTGAAACAGGATGGGGCAACCCAAAAGCCTCGCAACGCCTGATCGACTCGATTTACAAAGCCGGGTTCAACGCCATACGGCTCCCTTGCGCCTGGAACAGCTATATCGAAAATACAACCACCTATAAACTGAAAGAGTCGTGGCTGGCCAGGGTGAAAGAGGTGATCGATTACTGCTACAAAAATCAGATGTATGTCATCATCAACATCCACTGGGATGGCGGCTGGCTCGAAAACAACTGTACCACGGCCAAACAGGTCGAGAACAATGCCAAACAGAAAGCCATCTGGGAACAGATTGCCACTTATTTCCGCGACTACGACGAACACCTGCTCTTTGCCGGCACCAACGAACCCAACGTGAACAATGCTACCGAGATGACAGTGCTGCTCTCCTATCTGCAGACCTTTGTCGATGCCGTACGGTCGACCGGTGGACGAAACGCATACCGCACCTTAGTCTTCCAGGGCCCTTCGACCGATATTGAAAAAACAAATAACCTGATGAAAACCCTGCCCACCGATAATGTACCCAACCGACTGATGGCCGAAATCCATTACTACACCCCCTGGAATTTTTGTGGCATGGAGAAAGACGAGAGCTGGGGAAAGATGTTCTATTACTGGGGCGCCAATTACCACAATAACGCCGACCCGACCCGTAACGCCAACTGGGGCGAAGAGTCGACCGTACGCACCAATTTTGGTCTGATGAAGACCAAATTTGCCAGTAAAGGCATACCGGTTATTCTTGGCGAGTATGCAGTTACCCGAAGGGCTACACTGACAGGAGAAGCGCTTACCAAACACCTTACCTCGCGGGCTTATTATTACGAGTATATTACCCAACAGGCAAAGAACAACGGTCTGATTCCCTTTGTGTGGGATAACGGGGGCACGGGCAACAATGCCTGCGGTATTTTTAACCGCAACAGTTTTTCGGTATTCGACAAACAAGTATTGGAGAAACTAATGGTTGGGGCTAAAAACGGAGTTTACCCGTATTGAACAGGATTCTACCCGGTTTTACCACCCGTAGCGATTCTTAACAACTTCGTAGGTTACCCCTTCAACAGGAAACTCGCCTCGCGAAATGTACACGTTGCCCGACGAGGTTCCTGCAAAAATACCCATTCCATTTTTGATGTTGGTGTATACCTGGACTGGCTCCGAAAAGAAATCGCTTTCGTAATAATTGTTTGCATAAGTCGATTTCATGTAGAGGTAAGCATCCCTTGTAATTGTTTGCAGGGAAATAGTTAACCTCATAAATTCGCCTTTCTTCTTTTTTGTTTGCACGTTACCGCCGTAATAGTTTTCCGTAAGGTCGACCGAAAACGATAATTCGTATTCTTTACCATCAATCAATTCGTCGGTAAAAAGATTGTAGTAGTTGCCGGCGCTCCCAAAAAGAAAATCGTTGGCATCTTCTTCTGAAGGATTAAGTAGTTTATCGGTTGAACTGATGTACGTTCCCTTTAATTCATTGGTCAGATAAATAACAGAATCGGAATCTTTGGTTGAGGAGCTCCAGGTATACGAAACACCGGCAAATTTTGAATAGACCAGACGGTAATAATTCTTCTCGGCCGGGGTGTCGGCAAACTTAATCTTCACCTGGAAGGTTTCATAATTTCCCCACTGTTGGTTTATCATTACGGTGGAGGTATCGAACGCCAGGATTTGTATCGGGGTGGGTAAAGAGGTTTCACAATAAGCCGTTTTATAATCGGGATGCGAAACTTCAAGCTTATAGGTTTTCCCCACTTCGGCTTTGGTTACGGTGGCACAGTACCTCTTGGTTGGCTCCGATTCATTATAGAAAAATGTAGTGTCGCCGTTGATGCTGCTATAACCGGAGGGAATCCTTTCAACATCAACTACCTTCAGTGTCTCTTTTTCTTCGCCATCGACAAATAGCTTTACGGTTGCATTATCAATCCATTTAAAATCGGTCTCTACCCCTGGTATGGGCTTGCTCGAGGCAATATTTGCGGTTATCAGGCTATCTTGTTGGATGAAGCTGTTAACTACTAATTTAGGCGCAATCAGCTTTTTATCGAATTCGATTTCTTTCTCACAGGAAGCAAGTAGCACAAAAACAGCGAGTAGGGTTGGTATTGATTGACTGAGTTTCATTTTCATAGTTTTTAGAATTTATAGGAATAAGAGACCGAAGGAATAAATGGGAACAAACTGAATTGTTTCAGCACTGTTTGCGGAGGTTCCCGGTACGACTGACCATATCCTGCATTATAATAGTAACTACCTCCTTTGGTTCCCCAAAGTAACATAAACGGATTCTGCCGGTTGTATGCATTATACACCGAGAAGCTCCAGGTACGGGTGCCGTGTTTTTTCTTTTTATGGAAATTCATCCCCAAATCCAGGCGGTGATAGGCCGGCATCCGGTAGTTGTTCCGGCCCACATAATCTTTCAAACTATTGTTCCAGTATGAATGTTGTGTGTAAGGGATCTCGGCCTGAGGAAATTCCATTACCGCCAGGCTAACCGCATTTCCGGTGCCATAAACCCAGGTGCAGCCAATGTCGAATTTTTTGCTGAATTCGTGGGTCACCACAATGCTCACATCGTGCCTGCGGTCGTACTTTGCCGGAAAGGGTTCGCTAAAATTCAGGTATTCAAATTGCCGTTCGGTTTTCGACCAGGTATAGGCAACCCATCCTGTTGTTTTGCCTATGGTTTTTTCGAGCATCACTTCGGCACCATACGACCAACCACGGCCTTTTTCCACTTTACTTTCCCAGTTGGAAGCGCTTCCCATAAACGAGGCGCCCTCTTTATATTCAATTAAATTAGTCATGGTTTTGTAAAAACCCTCGATGGTTAAACTGAACCCTTTGGGGAAATTGATGGCTGTTCCCACAGCCACCTGGTCGGAAATGGGCGGGGCAAAGTTTTTGGTAACAGGCAACCAAAGGTCGGTGGGCATACTAATACCCGCGGTAGTAAGCAAATGCACGTGCTGCGCCATGCGTGAATACGAAGCTTTAATCGCCCAAAAATCGCTGGCTTTCAGGCGCATCGATAAGCGGGGTTGCCAGTTAATGAACGTTTCTCCATCGACCAGGAATAATGACAAATGCAAGCCGGCATTAACCTTCAATGCATTGCTAATGGTGATGTCGTCTTCAAAATAACCCGAAATTTCGTTGGCATAAATACTCCGGTTCCCAAACGTGGTATCCATTCCTGCAATACCGCCTTCATCAATATCCGAATCAAATTTTAGATGCGTAACACCAGGTGTAAAATGGTGGTTGGTAAAGCTTGTCCCAAACTTAATGTCGTGATTGATCGATGGAAAGTAGTCGAAATCAACTTTGGCAGCCCAGTCTTCAATGCCCGATTTATATAGGAAAAAATCTTCGGTTTTTGTTTTTGCCGTAATATCCCTGTTAATGTAATTCGATTCTACTTCGAATTGATAATGGCTATAGGTTAACGTGGTGTTGCTGAATAGTTTTTTGCCCAAAAGGTAGTTCCATCGTAGCGAAGCGATGTTGTTTCCCCATCCCAATCCAAAATCGGTTTCCGATTCAATTTCACGGGGGTTGTTCTCCTCGTCGAGCAAATTGTACTCATCGGCCGATCCTCCATAAGCTTTGTCTTTCCCAAGGTATCCGCTTACATACAACCGGCTGCGTTCGTTGAAAATGTGGTTCAGTTTCAGGTTGAAATCGTGAAAGTATGCGCCGCCATGTGCATTGGAATTTTCAATGGAATTGGCATATGCAATAAATGGCTGTGCTACAATGTCGAGGTAAGTTCTGCGTGCTGAAAGGATGATGGAAGTTTTGTCTTTGATCAGTGGCCCCTCGATTGCCAATTTAGAGGAGATTGCCCCAATAGAGAAATTGCCTTGCCATTTCCTCATGTTTCCGTCTTTCATGGTGATGTCGACCACCGACGATAATCGTCCACCATAATGAGCCGGGAAACCGCCTTTATAGAGTGAAACGGTTTTAACGGCATCGGGGTTGAACACCGAAAAGAAACCCAGCAGGTGACTGGCATTGTACACCGGAACCCCGTCTAACAAAAACAGGTTTTGATCGGGGCCACCCCCGCGCACATAAATGCCGCTGGTGCCTTCGGTGCCCGATTGAACACCGGGGAGTAACTGAATTACTTTCAACACATCGGCTTCACCCAGTATTACAGGAACTTTCTGAAGTTTCTGAATAGGCACCTCAATTCGGCTCATTTGGGTTTCTTCCACTTTGTTAATTTTGTTTCCAACAATGGTAACCTCATCAAGTTCGTCGCTTTTTAACTCAAGCGCCACATTCATGCTCAGGTCGGTGGTCAGGTCAAACGCAAACTCCTGAGGCGTATAGCCAATAAACGAAACCAGTAAGTTCACTTTCCCCACGGGAAGTGAAATGCTATAAAATCCGTAAGTATTTGCCGTGGTTCCTTTTAGCGAAGCTTTATCGTAAATGCTGGCATTAATCAACCGTTCGCCCGATGCTTTGTCAGAAATGTACCCACTTATGGTAACTCGTTGGGGAAAGCCAACAATGACCAGAAGGCAAAGTAAAAATGAAAGCAACAATTTCTTCATATAGTTCAATTAGTGTTTAGTTACCGTTTCTTTTGATGAACACAATGGTTTTGCTTCAATTA